>JANOCH010000575.1:0-8314 GCA_031412015.1 Chitinophagaceae bacterium | reverse complement strand
AGGCTGTTCAGCGCATCCTCCACTCTTTTTTCTGTATCAATTTGTTGCTTCATATCTTTTAGTTTGACGTTGATTGATTGAAAAACCTTTGCTTACTCTATTTCTTTATAATAGTCCGCAAGGTTCTTTTTGAGGTTGGTTTTTGCCCTGTGCATCAGCGATTCAACCGATGACACCGTAGTTTTCATTACTTCGCCAACCTCCTGGTAGCTAAGCCCTTCCACCTTGTGCAGCGTAAAGGCAACCCGTTGATTTTCCGGCAGAGTGTTAATGGCTTTGAACAGGGTCGCGGCATCCTCCTTTTTGTCCATCACCACTCCCGGGTGATTGAAATCCGGAGGGTGGATGACTACCTCACTTTCTTCCCCAAACAAACTACGCACAAAAGCGAACCTTTTCTTTCTTTTTTTCCGCCGTTGGTGATCCAGTGATTTCGTAATAGTGATCCGGTAAAGCCAGGTCGAAAACTTGGAGTCTCCTTTAAAAGAACTAACGGACTGGTAAACCTGTACAAAAACCTCCTGGGCTATATCTTCCGCATCTTCCGCATTTTGGACAATACCAAGGGCGGTATTATACACCATATCCTGCCAGGTATCCACTATTTCTTTGAAAGCTGTTTCATCGCCTTGTTTCAACTTTTCTATAAGCGTCCATTCGTTCAAAGCCGTGCAGTTGTTTCAACGATATTACGGAAAAAATCCGTCCGGACGACCAGCTCTTCTTTCCCGGTTCATAGTTGGTTTGGCCTTACCAAAGTTTTTCAGGCTATAGGTAAATGTCAGCATAAAATATTGTTGCAATACCTGGCTTTGTGTATCCTGTATGTAATTGGCCGTGATCTCACGACTGATGCTTTGATTTTGTTTCAGCAGATCAAATACCGATAACTTCAATTCTGCAGCCCGGCTCTTCAGGAATTTTTTTCCAATGGCGGCATTCCATAACCAAAAGCTTTGATTAAAACCTGCTGATAAGCCGGTGTATGATTGATTGCTTACATCATTTTGAATGAACCAACCGCTTTTGGACAATAGGTTGAGCTGCGCACCGGTTGATTGATTGACGTATTTAGTATTTGACTGCGATTGAATATCATTTTTCGCGGTATTAAAATTGGCGGAGTAGGAAAGATTAAAGTCTATGTATTCATTGATATTACTTGCCAGGCCCACTCCTGTGCTGTAAGTATAATTATCGGTCACGCTGCTCACATAATTTACCTGGCCGGGTAGTTTGGAATAAGAGAACCCTGCGTTAAGGTTGATATTCGATTTAATAAATTTTACCGGCATGCTATAAGTCAAAAATGATCGAAGACTTTTATAGCCATCAAGGTTGATTGGTTTTATTAATTGTGACCCTTGTTTTAAAACAATTCCCTGTTGAATGACTGAATCCTGCGATGCCCTGAAGGTAGCATTGGTGATATAGTCCTGGCTGGCCTGCAGAAAAATATTCGCAAACAAGCTCTGACCTTTCTGTGTATTCGTAAACGTATAACGGCCTGATAAGAAATGAGAGGTCTGTTGTTTCAGCTCGGGATTGCCGCTGCTTAGCAGCAATACATTACTGCTGTTGACGACATCCTGCAATTGATTAACAGATGGTGCATTCGTTGAGGCACGATAAAACAATCGGAAACTGCTTTTAGGAGAGATTTTCCTGCTCCATTGCAGATTAGGCAAAATATTACTGAATGTTTTATTGACAAAAGTGGTGGTAGGAAAAATTCTTTCACTTTCTAATTTCGACTGCTGAACGTTCACACCAACGGCGAACTGATTGTCCCTGCTATTACCCAGACGATAAGTGATACCGCCATTTTGGGTTTTAACTATGTTTTCGAATTTATTGGACTGTGAAATATCAAACTCAGAATACTTGCCATCTCCGGGATCGTATTGAAAGGTTTGCTGATCAGCTTTATTTTTTGAAAACGAGGGTGCATAGCTAAATTGAAGTTGGCCTTTCTTGCCAATGGGTTCGATATAAGTGAGGTTAGAAGAAATCGTATATCCCCTGGTAAGATTGTCCGTAAATTGATTTTGCGTAGAGTCGGTTTGTACACCTCCTTTGTAAAATCTCGTTTCAGACAACACAAAGCTTTCTCCTTCATTGTTGTTGAATGCCGTGTTAAGGTTGAATGAAAGTGTTCTGCCTCTTTTTGCAAAATTGTGACGGTAAAGAATATTATTTCGCAGGTTGTAGCCCGACCTGTTATTGGTTGTTGTATTATCTGATTCGTTGGCGATATCTCCCACATTATAGGAAGAGATGGCAGTATAGCCGTTGGTTGAATTATTTTTTTGAAAATTGAGGCTTGGTGAAATGATCAATGAATTGGATGAATCGATCTTATATTCCAATCGCATATTGATACGGTGATTAAAATTTTGGCTTTGGGAAATACTGTTTTCATCGTAAAACCTAATAGTATCCTGGCCGAGGTTTTGCCTGTTTAATACCTGGTCGTTATTATTATTGCTGTTATTATAAAAATAACTTCCTGAAACATCGACTTTCTTCCCCCATTTATCAGAGTAATTAATACCCAGGGCATTTGTTTTACTGATACCACTTTGCTGGCCTACTAAAAAATTGTCCTGCCCGCCACCAAAGCCGCCGCCTCCACGTCCGCCACCACCACCTCTGGGCCCGCCACCTCCACGTCCGCCTCCACCGCTGCTCGTAACTCCCAGCAGATCCTGGCTTCCAAAATTTTGCTGGTTGATATTGTTTAGTAATCCAACAACAGAGATCCGGCGGTTATTCTTGAAAAAACTCATATTTCCGCCCAATGAATAGCGATCATCTGTTCCATAACCAGCGAAGACACGACCAAACTGACCATTTTTCATTCCCGATTTGGTTACGATATTGATCGCTTTTTGCGAATTGCCATCGTCGACTCCTGTTACCTGTGCCTGGTCGCTCAAACGGTCAAAGACCTGGATCTTATCGACGACATCGGATGGCAGATTCTTTAAGGCTGCGGAAGCGTCATCACCAAAAAAATCACGCCCATCGATGGTTACTTTTTTTACCTGTTCTCCCTGTGTGGTCACCGTTCCGTCGCGACCTACTGTTATACCCGGCATTTTTTTGATCAGATCTTCTACCGTGGCATCCGGGTTTACTTTATACTGGCTGGCATTAAACTGCGTAGTATCTCCTTTTTGCTGAACAGGTGGTGTTTTAGATATGATTGTAACTCCGCCCAATTGTACCGTTGTTTTCGGAAAGAACAGGGTTTTAAGGTCAAGATTGGGAACAGAGTCATTTATCGCCACTATTTGTTTGGATTCATCGTAGCCTATAGAACTTATTTTTAAAAAAAAAGAATCGCTGGAAAGACCCTCAAATTTGAAAACTCCTGTACTGTCGGAGATAGTATTTCGAAATGATGTGCTGTCTTTAACGGAACTAAGCATTAAGGTAGCACCGGCCAGCGGTTTATTATCGGCAGGATCTGCAAGTTTACCCTTAATACTTTGAGAATGAGCGGTTACGGATACAATCAAAAAGCCGAGAAATAGTCTAAAATGCTTCATAGTATAATGTTACTCCCAATAAGACGATTAAAGCCCCTACAACTTTCGGTAAACAGCGATCTCAAGAGTTACTTCCGTTTAACTGGTATTAAATATTTTCCGTCAATCAGAAAATGGAATAAAATATAAGGATGTAACTGGCCCGATATTTTCATTTGACAGAACTCAAGTATCTTGCGCCTCTTAAAATCTTTGGAAGAATTATGGAGTATAGTAAACTAGTAGCCGTAACCGGGCTGCCCGGCTTGTATGAGCTTGTTAACAGTAAGTCAGATGGAGCTATTGTTCGTTCGTTAGATGACAACAGTACCAAATTCGCTTCATCACGTATTCACAACTTCTCTCACCTTGAAAGTATAGAAGTATTTACCATTCGTGACAATGTAAACCTGGTAGATGTTTTTCACGCCATGGAAGAAGCAGGAGGCTCATTACCGGACGGGAAGGACAATGCTGTATTAAAAAAATATTTTGAAAAAGCATATCCGGATCTTGATTTTGAAAGAGTCTATGCAAGCGATCTCAAGAAAATGGTGAAGTGGTTTGATATACTGAAGAAAAAAAATATTGAGATCAAATTATCAGAACTACCCGAAGAGGAAGAAGAGGTTGAAGTAATAGAAGAAGAGCCGGTAGTTAAAGAAAAAGCGAAAAAAGAAACGGCAGCCTCGGCCGTTCCCAAAGAAAAGCCGGCTAAAGCAACTGCTAAGAAAAAGGAAGTAGCCGAAAAGGTCGAAGAAGAAAAGCTTGCGAAAAGGAAAGCCGCTCCAAAAAAGGATGCTCCTGCCGCAACAAAAGCGAAAAAAGAAGAGGCACCAAAAAAGAAAGCCGCTCCAAAGAAAAAATAAGTTGTAAACTTCAATTAAGCTACCTCATACCCGGGGTAGCTTTTATATTTTAACTACACACTATGGTATACAGTGCAGACATAAAAAAGTTGCCCCGGCGCTTTTTACCTAACGAGTTTGTCATTAAAGACTGGTCTTCCCTGGAGCCATTCTTTAAGGAATTGGCGGAAAGAAAAATTGATTCATCTGCAATGTTAGAAGAGTGGCTGAAAGATGTAAATGAAATAGAAGCTGCCGTAAGCGAGGATGCCTGCTGGCGTCAAATAAAAATGACCTGTGATACGGAAAACAAAGAATTGGAGGAAGCGTTCAATTTTTTTATGATGGAGATACAGCCCAAAATTCAGCCCTATGCTGATCTGCTGAATCGAAAATTAGTCGGGTCTCCCTTTACAAAAGAGCTGGACCAAACAAAGTTTTTTACTTACCTGCGGAATGTAAAAAAGAATATTGATCTGTTCCGGGAAGCAAATATTCCATTACAGGCTGAGATGAGCGTCGAAGCGCAACGGTTCGGAATGATCGCCGGGAAAATGACGGTTGAAGTAAACGGACAAGAATATACGTTGCAACAAGCCGCCAAATTTTTAGAAGATCCGGACAGGAAACTTCGGGAAGAAGTGTATCGAAAGATCAGCGAAAGAAGGCTGCAGGACAAAGCGGAGCTGAATGATCTTTTTTCATCCTTGTTAAAAAAACGACACCAGGTAGCGTTGAATGCGGGATTTGATAACTATCGTGATTACCGGTTTACCGAGCTTGGCCGGTTTGATTATAAGACAGAAGATTGCTACCAGTTTCATGAAGCGGTAAAGCTGCATGTATTACCCCTGGCAAACCAACTTTATGAGATAAAAAAGCAGAAATTGGGACTGGACACACTTCGCCCATGGGATATAGAGGCAGAACCGGCTGGTATTAAGCCCCTGCGTCCTTTTAAAACCGGCGAGGAGCTGATTGAAAAAACGATTCAATGTTTTAACCAGCTTCGTCCTTTCTTTGGTGATTGCCTTCAAAAAATGAGAAGCATGGGACACCTTGATCTGGAAAGCAGGAAAGGTAAAGCTCCCGGTGGTTACAATTGCCCGCTGGCGGAAAGCGGAGCACCGTTTATTTTTATGAATGCTGCGGGTCAACTGGATGATGTAACAACGATGGTGCACGAGGGTGGCCATGCCATTCATTCGTTCCTTTCCCATGACCTGGAGTTACACAGTTTTAAAGAATACCCGACCGAGATAGCCGAAGTGGCCAGTATGAGTATGGAGTTGTTCAGTATGGATCACTGGCAGGTATATTTTGATAATGAAGAAGAATTGATACGTGCCAAAGAGCAGCAACTGGAAAGAGTGATCACTATTTTCCCGTGGATCGCTACGATCGATAAATTTCAGCATTGGGTTTATGAAGACCCGGTTCATACGGATATGGAAAGAGCGGAGCAATGGCTGGAAATTATGGATGAGTTTTCTTCCCCGGTAATTGATTTTTCGGGGTTAAGAGAATACAGGTTATATGGCTGGCAGCGGCAGTTGCACCTTTTCGAAGTACCGTTTTATTATATCGAATATGGTATCGCCCAGTTGGGAGCTATTGGTTTATGGCAGCAGTACAACAAAAACCCTGAGGCCGCCATTAATAATTATATCGCAGCGTTGGACCTGGGTGGTACCCGAACTTTGCCGGAACTCTTCAAGGCGGCAGGTCTGGAGTTTAACTTTTCGCCAGAACATATCAGCGGGTTGATGAAGTTTGTAAAACAGGAACTGGACGGAATTACGAAGAAATAATAAAAATACCATTAATGTGGTACGGCTGAAATTCGGAAATATCAAATACTCACGTTACATTTGAATCTGCAAAAAATTAAACGAATTATAAAATAGCTACTAATCAGAGCCTTAACCTAAGTCCCCGTGTTTCTACACGGGGGCTTTTTTTATGCCCTCCCTCAACAGGGAATTTAGATGGTAAAGGTTTGCTTAACCGTCAATCTTCCAAGGGTTTAATTGCAATTCTTGCAAACACCTTCCACCACCACTTCTATATGTGCGGAGGAATAGCCCTTTGGTAATTTGATCTCAGGAGTTACGATGTCATCAAGGCAATAGGTATTCTTGCAATGACTGCACACAAAGTGTATATGATGATCGTGGTGGTGGCCATCAGCGCAATTGTCTTTACATAATGCGTATCGAATTGAATTATCAACGGTAGGTATCGTATGGATAATTCCTTTCTCTACGAAAGTTTGAAGTGTTCGATATACGGTCACCCTGTCAAATTTTTCACCGGCTTTTTTTTCAATATCGCCATGAGCTAACGCACCAGCTTCTTCCAAAAAAAGGTGTAGGATTTTCTCGCGGCTTGCCGTCACACTTAGCTGGCTACGTTTCAATATTTCTTTTATTTCCGTATTCATTTTATAGCTATAACTTAAGCGTTTTCTCAATTTCTTTTATCAATGCATTGATCTCGCTTTCTTTCAGGCCATCGTATACTTTTCTTACTTCTCCTTTTTTATTGACAAGCGCCCAGTATTGCGTATGCAAAAAATCATCGTCGATATTCTTCAGGTTGTTGGCGGGATCATCTATCGTATAACTAATCCTGGCCATAGTATACAAACTGTCTTTTCTACCCGTCAGGAAAATCCATTTCGTTGTATTCACTCCCAGTGAATCAGCATACTTCTTTAATTGCTGTACCGAATCTCGTTCCGGGTCGCAGGTATGAGAAAGGATAAGGAAATCTTTTTCATCCTTGAATTTTTCATAGACCTTTTTCATGTTGGTATTCATCGTGGGGCAAATACCGGGACAGGTCGTGAAAAAGTATTCCGCCACATACACCTTTCCTTCAACATCTTTGTCCGTTACCAGGTTGCCATCCTGGTTGACAAATGAAAACGGCTGGACCATTGAAATAGGATTTACTCCCACCAGCCATTTCCTTACAACCAGGAAGAAAACAAGCACTAATACCACAAAAAATCCTGTATAAAACATTGCCTTTTTTGACATAGTTCCTTTCTTTTGAAGAGCAAAGTTACCGATGACAAAATGAATTTGAGTTAAAGTAAAACCCAGTAAAATAATTTTGCAACAATGTTGCTTTTTTAATACCTTTGCCCTTCGTTATGAAATTAAGAATGAACTGGGATGCACTGGGAATTACCACATCTGTAGCCTGTGCCATCCACTGTGCTATACTTCCTTTATTTGTTTCAGTTTTGCCACTATTTGGTGTCAACATTATCCATAACCTGGCTTTTGAAGCGGGAATGGTTTTACTGGCCTTTTGCATTGGCGCTTATTCTTTGCACCATGGATACCGGAAACACCATCATAATCGACTTCCGTTGGTTTTATTTGCGGCCGGCATCCTTTTACTGGTCTTAAAATTATTTTTCATCCACTTCGAAACCTGGTTGCTAATTCCCGCGGTAGCTTTTATTATAGCTGGTCATTATCTTAATTACCGTTTCTGCAGGGTACATAATCATGCTCATGCTGATGATTGTAATCATTAACCGCCCACCCACTACAGGAGTTTTTAACATCTTTAATTTCCGGGATAAGCATTGTAAAAAATTGTCAAACGCTCGTTTTAATCCGCGATTTCTTTTTAGCTTATTTTCAGTGCTTATTTTAATAGCATGAAAACGTATTTAGTTTTTGTTTTTGCCATTACCTTAAATTATTGCTTTGCCCAATCAAAAGATGAAACAGCGATACGGCAATTGCTAAACGAGCAGACCAAAGCCTGGAACCAGGGTGATATCGATCGGTTTATGAAAACCTATTGGGAGAATGATTCATTGATGTTTATAGGGAAAAGCGGAGTTACTTATGGTTGGACAAATACGCTCAATAATTATAAAAAGAATTACCCGGATACAACCGCCATGGG
>JANOCH010000574.1:0-4191 GCA_031412015.1 Chitinophagaceae bacterium | reverse complement strand
AAAAAAAAACAGAATAAAAATATTGCTATGATAAAAAATTATTTGAAAACAGCTTTACGAAACCTTTTACGCTACAAAGGTTTTGCTATTATAAATATTGCCAGCCTTACCGGTGGGGTTACGGCTTGTCTTATCATCGGTCTTTTTGTATGGGATGAATTACGGTATGATAAAAGTATTCCGGGGGGCGAAACTATTTACCGGGTATATAATCAGCGTGATGATAACGGTACTATCACCAATGTTGCTGTCGTTCCGCCGGCTTATACAAGTTTCCTTCAACAGCAGTATCCTGAAGTCGATACCACGGCAAGGATAATGATGATACGTGATAAATTCCTGATGGAAGTCGGGGATAAAAAAGCCTATGAGGAAAAAGGATGGCTCGTAGATCCGTCTTTTTTGCATGTATTTTCCATAGAGCTTAAATATGGCGATGCCAATACTGCACTTACAGAATCATCGTCGATTGTTATTTCTGAAGAATTGGCCAAAAAATATTTTGGTAAGGAAGATCCTGTTGGTAAAGCAATCAAAATAGATAAAGAAAATCTTCTTATAAAGGCCGTCTTTGCAAAGCTCCCCGCTCATTTTCATTTAAATTTTAATTACCTGACGCCAATTTCTTCGGCGGGGCTTCCAGCTGAAAGAATGCAAAGATGGACCTGGAACCAGTTTTACACCTATATTAAATTGAAACCGGGTGCCGATGTGCAGTTATTGCAACAAAAATTCCAGGCGCATGTGAAGAAAGAGATTTATCCGACATTGACGCATTCGGGATCAACCTTCCTGCCACTATTTCAACCATTGAAAGGTGTTCACCTTCAGTCGGCTGATTTTATATATGACAATGCCATCCGCGGAAACGGAACCTATGTAAGAGCTTTAACGATTATCGCCATTTTTGTGCTGACCATCGCCTGTTTTAACTTTATCAATCTTGCCACTGCGATGTCATTCAGAAGGGCGAAGGAAATCGGCGTAAGAAAGGTAGCAGGTGCAAACCGTAAACAACTCATCTTTCAATTTATTACTGAGACGATTTTACTGTCACTGTTTTCCGTGTTCATTGCTACCGCTGCCGCATTTCTGATTGTTCCGTTACTCAACCAGTTTACAGGCAAGTCGATCGTATTTAACCCTATCGATGATCCTTTTCTCGGATTAATACTGTTAGTTGGCGGAATTGTTATTGGTGTTCTCGCCGGTTTGTATCCGGCCTTTGTGCTTTCGGGTTTTCAGCCGATCAAAGTTCTAAAGAGTATCAAGATTACACCAGGTGGTGGCGGTATTCCATGGCTCAGACAGGCACTGGTGGTGGTGCAGTTTGCACTCTCGGCCTTATTGATCGTTTCTGCCATGATTGTTTACAGGCAAACTAGTTACCTGGGAAATAAAGATCTTGGATTTGATAAGGAACAGGTTTTATACTTCCAGGTGCGGGACAGTGTAGCCACCGCACTGGAAACATTCAAATCAGAGCTCAGGCGTAATTCCAATATTGTTTCGGTGACTTCAGGGTATGGTTTACCAGGTGATCAGTATGCAGGTGATGGAATAACTATCCCCGGCGATGGCGGGGACAAAGAATATTCAACCAATCTCTTTATTGGAGATCATGATTATGCTAAAACGCTGGGTTTACGAATAATCGCCGGAAGAGATTTTTCAAGGGATATGTCAACCGATATTGACGAGGCATTCCTGATCAATGAAACTGCCGTTAATGAATTTGGGTTTGGTACACCTGAAAAATCCATAGGGCAACGATTATTTTGGAATAAATGGGGCGCGGATTCACTTAATCCTGTAAAACGGGGGAAGGTAATCGGAGTTGTCCAGGATTTTCATTACAAAAGCCTGCATGAAAAAGTTACCGCAGCAGTGATACAAATGTATCCGTCCGAGATTTTCAAGATCGCGGTGAAGGTGAAAACCTCCGGCCTGAAAAGTACTATTGGTTACATCAATGAATTGTGGACCAGGTTTACTCCGGGGTATCCTCTAGATTACAATTTCATGGATGAAACCTACGGTAAAATGTATAAGGCTGAAGAAAAACTTAGTAGCCTGCTTTGGATATTTACCATTCTTGCGATCATAGTGGGTTGCATGGGTTTGTTTGGACTGGCGGCTTTCAGCGCTGAACAGCGAACAAAAGAAATGGGTATTCGAAAGGTATTGGGAGCAGGAGTATTCAATATCATAAGCCTGCTTTCGGGAACCTTCCTCATGTTGGTACTGATTGCCTCATTACTCGCCTTTCCTGTTGCCTTTTGGGCCATGAATCATTGGCTGGAGAATTTTCCGTACAGGGTAAGCATCAGTTGGGAGGTTTTTGGCCTGGCTGCCCTTGCTGCGCTGGCCATAGCATTGGTCACCGTAAGTTTCCAGGCGATTAAGACAGCGATCGCTAATCCAGTGAAGTCATTGCGAACGGAATAATCACTGCAGCTGCGACCGCGAACAAAGTGAAGCAGGAAGCAATAGCTATAGAGAACTAAATAACAAAACAGAAAGTAAAAAACCAATAAATTAGTTAGGACCTATGATAAAGAATTATTTAAAAATTGCCTGGCGAAACCTGTTTAAGAATAAAGGATTCTCGATCACTAATATCCTCGGACTCACTATTGGGATTACCTGTACCATCTTTATTTTCTTATGGGTGCAGGATGAAAAAGCCTATGATAAATTTCACAGCAATTACAATAACATCTACCAGGTAATTGCCCATCGTGATTTTAACAACCAGATATTTACCGACAGGAATATGGTATTGCCGCTGGCAAAATCTATCCGGGATGTTTCTCCGCAAATTAAAAATACGGTGGTCACTACTCACCGGCAGTCACCAATACTTACTTATGGCGATGCCAAATTGAAAAAATATGGGTACACGGTGAGTGAGCATTTTTTTGATATATTCTCCTGGAAATTTATTAAAGGAACTGCTGCAACGGCGCTTCCGGATGCTTATTCCCTGGTATTGACAGAATCCGCTGCTAAGGCTTTATTTGGAAATGCTGACCCGATCAATAAAGTGGTAAGGATCGATAACGATTATGACTGCAAGGTAACCGCCATTGTGGAAGATCCGCCCGGCAATTCTACTTTCCAGTTTGATTTCATCAATATGTTCAATTATTCCGGCGACTATGAGAAAAGAGCATTGACCAACTGGCAAAATTCCTCCTGGACTGTATTCGTGCAAACCGTTCCCGGTGCAAACATGCAAACACTGGACAAAACCGTCAACGATATTAAGCATCAGCATGACCCTAATGATAAAATGAGTACCTACTTTACTTTCCCTATGAATAAATGGCGGCTTTACAGTGACTTTAAAGACGGGAAAAATACAGGTGGTATGATCGAGTATGTAAAACTCTTCTCCGTAATTGCCATCATCATTTTGCTGATCGCCTGTGTCAACTTCATGAACCTTTCAACGGCACGTTCTGAAAAAAGGGCGAAGGAAGTAGGTGTAAGGAAAACGCTTGGTTCAGGTAAAAAGCAACTTATCCTTCAATTCTTTTGTGAATCCATCATACTGGCCCTTATCGCTTTTGTTTTTTCGGTAGGCGCTGTTTATTTATTCTTGCCTGCTTTCAACCAGTTGGTCGATAAAACCTTAACACTAAATATCGGGCAACCGGTTTTCTGGTTGGGTGCTGTCGCTATTATCTTATTCACGGGCCTGGTAGCCGGCAGTTATCCCGCCCTGTATCTTTCGTCTTTCAGTCCAATAAGCGTATTGAAAGGATCATTTATCGGTGGAAAAAAAGCGGTGTTACCAAGACGGGTCCTGGTGGTCGCCCAGTTTATTATTTCGATTCTGCTTATTTCCGCTACTATCATTGTATACCAACAGATACAGCATGTTAAACAACGGGACATGGGATACAACCCTAATAACCTGGTGATGGTGCCATCAACGCCTGATACCCGGAAAAACTTTTCCGTGATAAAACAGGAATTGCAAAAGACCGGGATGATTAATTCCGTTACACAAACTTCTGCTCCTATTACCGACATTTGGTGGAAATCACCAGCACCTGATTATGATGGTAAACCTGCCGACGGGGAAATTATTATGGCAGGAATAGCTACTGACCTCGACTTTACAAAAACAATGGGCATCAAAATTTTGAAAGGCAGGGATTTTTCAGGCACACCTGCTGATTC
>JANOCH010000573.1:0-6183 GCA_031412015.1 Chitinophagaceae bacterium | reverse complement strand
CTCAATCCCTCTATGGCAGAAGTAATGGTAACCGGGGGTGTAATCATTCCATCGGCAATCAGCTCTGCACCCCCAATCATGGCCGCAACTACCAGCCATTTTTTTCTCCTTCTTACCAGGGCAAATAAGGAAAAAATACCTCCTTCACCTTTATTATCGGCCTTCAACGTCAGCAATACATACTTAATAGTTGTCTGGATAGTAAGCGTCCAGATAATGCAGGAAAGACTGCCAACAATCAATTGTTCACTTATAACTTTTGTTCCGATGATGGCATTAAATACATAGAGGGGGGAAGTTCCTATATCTCCGAAGATAATGCCGAGTGCAATTAATAGTCCTAACGGAGTAACTTTTTTTGTATTAACAGACATATATGCTGCCCGGAGCAGGTTTCTATTGACGGGCTTTTACAAAACGGACACAAATGTAAAGTTGGCAAACGGGAAAAGGAAATTTGTTTTACAAGCTATAATTACTCTTCCATTATCCTTTTTAATTTCAGATTTGTTACCGGAGCCACAATCAACGGAAATTTTTCAACCGTAACATTGGCCGCATCCAATCCAAAACCTTTTTCTTCTGAAAGACTGTGCTCTTTAAGCCAGAAATGGAATTTCATGATTACTCTTTCCATAAATGGTAACTCATTGTCCTGGCTCAGGTATTTTTCCATAACCATGAACTGGAAATCACCCACGGTATTGCTGCTGGCCAGGCTTTCATAGCGGCTGATGATATTCACTTCCTTGTTGGCCACCAGGTCTTCTACTACTTTACGGAACATCAGGTTGATACGCGGCTCCATTCTGAAACCCAGCCTGAAATCTATCCGGATGATATCATTGGGAATAATGTGATCTACTTTGTATTCGCAGGTATAAGGATCATCTACGGTATCCACGTGCACAAACCAATAAATGTCGGCACGTTTGGGCTTTTTGTTTAGTATGGAATAAATGATCTTATGCTCGATCTCTTTAGGGTTATTGGCGCTGGTAAGATAAACGAGATGGGTGGCGTATTTTGGTACAGCCTTATCATTACTTAATTCCTGGATCTTGGGAACATAATGTTCCATCCTTACAAATTCCACATAGCGGTTCTTAATCTTCCGGGCTCGGTACCAAACGTACATTATCAGGAACATCAGGCCGCCTATCAACAGTGTAATGTAACCACCATGAATAAATTTGTCCATCAACGCAACAAAGAATAAACACTCAACGATTAGATATCCCACCAGGAATACATATATCTTGTAACGTTTAAACCGGTGCAGTACCAAATAATTGGCAAATAAAATAGTTGTGGACAGCATGGTAACGATGATCGCGAGGCCATAGGCCGCTTCCATGGCGGATGATTGTTGAAAATGCAGCACAATGCCTACACATCCCACATAAAGTAGTACATTGATACCGGGTATAAAGAGCTGTCCTTTTTCCTCTGAAGGATAACGGATCTTCATTTTAGGCCATAAGTTCAAACGCATGGCTTCACTAATCAATGTAAATGCTCCTGAGATCATGGCCTGGCTGGCGATTATGGCAGCGGTGGTTGCAATGACGACGCCCGGTAAAATAAACCATTCGGGCATGAGGTCATAAAAAGCGTTAATCCCCATTGTTTTCTTTACCTCATCTGTTATTTGAAGTCCATCCCGATGGGCCAGCAAATAAGCACCCTGTCCAAAATAATTGATGAGTAGGCAAAATTTTACGTAGATCCAGGATTTGCGGATATTCTCGCGTCCGCAATGCCCCAGGTCGCTATACAATGCCTCAGCACCCGTAGTACAAAGAAAGACAGCACCTAATAACCAAAAGCCTTCCGGGTAGGTTCGTAAAAATTCAATGGCGTAGTGTGGACTTAAGGCTTTAAAAATTGTCAGGTCATCAAAAACATGTATACCCCCCAATATAGCCAGCATGGTAAACCAGGTAAGCATAACCGGGCCAAAGACCTTACCGATAGATGCCGTACCAAACTGCTGGAGAAAAAAGAATATTGATAAAATAATCAAAACGATGATAACAACGGTGTCAGAGGCCATTCCCCGGAGAGCAGGCAGCTCTCCCAAACCTTCAATTGCGGAGGTTACAGAGATGGGAGGGGTAATAATTCCATCAGCCAGCAATGCAGCTCCACCTAGCATGGCGGGTATGACCAGCCATTTTTTTCTGCGCCTCACCAATGCATACAAGGCAAAGGTGCCGCCCTCACCCCGATTGTCAGCCCGAAGAATCAATATTACGTATTTGATCGTTGTTTGTAAAGTGAGTGTCCAGATAATACAGGACAATGATCCTACAATGAGGGTTTCATTAATCACCCTGCCATTAATGATGGCATTAAAAACATAGAGGGGCGATGTGCCTATATCTCCATAAATAATTCCTAGTGCAATAAGAAGTCCTGCGGCCGTGACTTTATTAGTCGGTATTTTCACTATATGGTGTTGATGTTATTCCGGTACAGCGTTTAAATTCTGTAACATTTTGTCTGCAAAGGTATAGGCAAAATGTAATTACAAAGAACAGCTTGTTAAAAGATTGTAAGCCGGGTGCTATAAATGACAATTTTTAAGTTGACTGACCGTTGATGTATTGGTTTGGAAAATGGCGGCTTGTTGGAAAATAAAACTTCTCCATTTTTGGCAGGCAACTTGTAACTTTAATTTGCAAAAAATCAGAATATTATGCCCTTTGGACGATGGTTTGTCAGTGCCTTATTATTGCTTTCCGTATTATCAGCCCATTCTCAAAGGCTGGTATATTCGGAGCCGGAAAAAGATGATACCCGCAGATTGAATTTTGAGATAATAGGGAAGATCAACGGCAATTTCCTTATATATAAAAATATCCGAAGCAAAAACTCGATCGCTATACTGGACAACGAGATGAAGCTCGTAAAAAGTGTTGAACAGGATTATCTCCCGGATAATGACAGGGTGATCAATGTTGACTTTTTTGCCTACCCTGATTTTGCCTATATGATCTACCAATACCGCAAAAGGAACATTATCTATTGTACAGCCGCCAAAATAGATGGCAACGGTAATAAAATGGGCGAACTGATAGAGCTGGATACTACCCAGGTCAATTTTGGTGCTGACAATAAGATATATTCCGTGGTGACCAGTGAAGACAAAAGCAAGCTCATGGTCTTTAAGATCAATAGCAAGAACAAAAAGCTTTACATGATAACCACGCTGCTCCTGGATGATAAATTGACGCTTTTGAAGAAAAGCCGCTTGTCCATTCCCATGCAGGACAGGGATGATTATCTGAATGAATTTCAGCTGGACAATGATGGGGATCTTATTTTTTCGAGGTTTGACCGGGTAAACAATGAAAATATCGGCGATGCATCTTTGGTAATCAAGTATGCGCAGGCCGATTCATTCGCGATAAGCAAGCTGGATACGGAAAAAAAATACCTGGATGAGATCAGAATAAAACCTGATAACTATAACAAGCGCTATATCATCACTTCTTTCTACTATAAACAACGACGTGGAAATGTAGATGGTTTCTATTTTTATATTTGGGATAAGCAATCGGCACAGCCATTATTGGAAGATACCCTCATATTCAGCGAAGAGCTAAGACGGGAGGCGAGGGGGAATTCAACAACCCGGACGGCGTTTAATGATTATTTTATACGCAATATCATCAGCAGGAAAGATGGTGGATTTATTATAAGCGCCGAAGCTTACTATACATCTTCGAGGGGAGGAGGCTGGAACCGCTGGAATAATCTGTATGGTTCTCCCTTTATGCGTTCCTATGACTATTATTATTACTCTCCCTATTCTTACAATAGTCTATGGGGCAACAGGTGGAATACCGGTCAGAACGTTCGCTACCAGGCCGATAATATCGCTATCATATCATTTGATAAAAATGGCAAGCGGGAATGGAGTAGTATTATCGCCAAGGAACAGTTTGATGATCAAACCGATGATCTCTTATCGTACCAGGTCATGAATACCGGTGGACAATTACATTTTCTTTTTAATAATCTTGAGAAAAGAGCCAACCTGCTGAATGATTTTAGCGTGCAACCGGATGGTAAGATAAACCGTAACCCGACATTAAAGAACCTGGACAGGGGATATGAACTGATGCCAAAATTTGCGAAGCAGGTAAGTTCAAGACAGGTGATCATTCCATGTATTTACAGAAACTATATTTGTTTTGCAAAGCTTGAGTATAATTAAACCATGTAATATTTTCCATATCCCGTGATCGCAATATTTAAACAGAAAAACCCGGCCAACCTATTAATACTGCTGATCGTAGGTGTCTTTATCAAGATGCCAATGTTCATGAAACCGCATCAGGCGGTTCTTCGGCCGGCAGACGGGATACTTTTTGAAGGCATTATCAACCTGTTTGCTTCAACGGCTAAATCTAATCCGATTTTTTATCCCCTGCTCACCTTTACTTTATTGTTTATCCAGGCGATCATACTTAACCGGTTTGTCAACTCACAGCGGATGATGACCAAGCCGACGTACCTGCCGGGGCTGGCCTATTTGCTGATCACTTCTTTGTTGCCGGAGTGGAATTACTTTTCGGCTCCCCTGCTTTGTAACACTATTCTTTTGTTCATATTGTCCGCTTTGTTTGGTACATACAATAAACCCAATGTAAGAGGAACTATTTTTAACATCGGCCTCGCATTAGGCTTGGCCGGATTTCTTTTTATCTCTTCGCTAACTTTTATTATATGGATACTACTGGCATTAGCCGTGATGCGGCCTTTCAGGCTAAATGAATGGTTGATCTGCCTATTGGGTATTACGACGCCTTTTTATTTTTATGCTATTTATACGGTACTTAGCGGAAGCTGGAGCTGGCAGGAATTTGTACCTCAAATTACTCTTGGCTTTCCGTCTTTGAAACAATCAGCCTGGCTTTCGGGAAGTGTATTTCTCATCATGGTTCCTTTTTTGACGGGCGGGTATTATGTCCAGGAAAATCTCAGGAGGATGTTGATAAACGTCCGCAAGGGGTGGAGCTTACTTTTATTGTATTTGCTGGCAGCTTTGCTGCTTCCTTTTGTAAATAGTAGCGATACTTTTGAAAATTGGATCATGGCCATGGTGCCGATGGCGGCGTTTCATGGATATACCTATTTTTCATCAAAGCGGAGGATATACCCGTTGATCCTCGTGTGGCTTACAGTTGCCTATATACTCGGATATCAATATTATGGGCCGGGTTGGTAGCTAAGAGCTCGAAAGACAAAGAGAGGCGAAAGAGAATGAAGCAAAGAGCTTAAAAGAGAAAAAGAGGTGAAAGAGAAACAAGCAAAGATCTCAAAAAGGAAACTAAGAAAAATGGTAACTATTCAGCCCGATACTAACACATTTCAAGAAATTTGGAATAATAGTTTTTTGAAGATTATGAAGATATGCAGCAACTTGCTTCTATCCTGGATAAGGATTTAATCATAGAACTTCAGCAAGAGCTAATACTCCGGCAAGGCATGCAAATTACCAATCGTAAAACGTTGGATGAGCAGAAGGATAAAATGATTAATGAGCAAGCTAAAATGATTAAATTGTTAGAAGCCCCGATTGAGGTACTTGAGAACAACCAGAAAAAAAATAGCAGTAACAGCACAAGCCACCCGGTAGTGATATTGGTAAAGTGCAACACACCTATAGTTTACGGACAAAAAGCGGTAAAAAACCTGTCGGCCAGCCTGGTCATACCGGCCAAACACTTTGCTTTAATGTAAAGGCTGATGAAGTAGTAGTTCATGTTGTAAAGCAGTGCAATGGCTGCGGTAAAGTCTGTCGGGCAGTGCTGTTATGGAATATGAGTGCCGGCAGGTGTTTGACATACCGCCTATTGAAATGCGGGTAACTGAACAAAGGAGCGAAATTAAAACCTGCTTTGTTGCAATACCGTTAGCATGGCTGTATTTCCCCATGGAGTAAACCAATCAGTACCGGATGGTTTGGATGTTGCAGCCTTACGGGAAAACTTGATGTTGATTCAATCAGGTCATTCCCATCCAGGCAAATAACCCGCAATACTTCATGAAACGGTACAAGTTTCCAACCGCCTTTTCCTAATTCTCCGCTAAAGCTATACCATCTCCCATCATGTGAAAGTGCCCTTCCTTGTTTACCCATTCTTCCAGTAGCGTAAACCTATCTGGAAA
>JANOCH010000572.1:0-4102 GCA_031412015.1 Chitinophagaceae bacterium | reverse complement strand
CTTGCTTTAAAAAAACGGCTAAAGGATACATCGGTCATATTAGCCAGCTTCGACACTTCAGTTAATGAGATAGGTTTATGAAAGCTCTGGTTCATATACTCTATCGTTTTTTCAATACGACGGCTATTGTAGGAAAGTTCGGCATTACTGAAAGTGGCGTCCGATAGTGTGTGCATATTGCGGGAAATAGAAAGATCGTGCAGTATTGATAATAATTCAAGAACAGAGTCAAAGCCTTGCTTTTGACTGAGTATTGTTAGCCTGGGTGTTATCTGCTCAATAGTTTGTTTGGAAAACTGTATTCCCTTAGCCGACTTCTCCAGCATGTTGCGGATAAAGCTCAGCTGGTTGCGCCGTAAAAATTTTTCATCAAACAAGTCTTTGTGAAATTGTATGGTGATCTCCCGGATCTCTTTGCTTTTGCATTTATGGGTCTGCCATACATGCGGGAGGTTGGAACCCACCAACACCAGTTCCAGGTCATCAATTTCACCAATATGATCACCTACCACTCTTTTGGCGCCGGCACCATTCATTATAAAATTCAATTCCAATTCTTCATGACAATGTAGTGGAAAGTCAAATTCTGATTTTACCCGGCTGAAGATGGTGAAACAATCGCTACTGGTAAGCGGGGTGATTTCCCTCAGTATATTCTTGTGCATGGCAATCAATTGTGTGGGCTAAAGTAATAATAATACAGATAAAATAGTACTATTTATTTTGCATCAACAGATAAAATACTGTCCATTACTTCTCTATGTAAATTGATATTTGTAGAATGCACCCGATTGCAGTAAGGCGAAAAAGCATTAGTATCTGTTAAAATAGTATTAGCCTTGGGTATGGCAAAAAAGATACTTTTGAACAAACAACTTGCTATATGAGAGTAAAACGATTTCCCCGTGTGATCGTCATGATCCTTGTCTCCTTACTTTTCTCTTCCACCCTCTTTGCCCAAACCCGAGTCATTTCAGGAATGGTGGCTGACCAAAATGGCAAACCACTTGTTAGTGCTACTATCAGCGTTAAAGGTGGAAAAGCATTTGCGACCAGCGATGTGAACGGCGCTTTTAAAATCGCTGTTAACAGTGACGCTACGGTATTGCAGATTTCCTATGTAGGCGCACAGCCGAGGGAAATTTCCATTGATGGTAAATCGGAAGTCACGGCTACACTGCAAATAACGGATACCAAACTGGATGAGGTAGTGGTTATTGGATACGGTAAAGCCAAACGGGCTAATCTTACCAGCGCCCAAACAACGGTATCATCAAAAGATATCGAGCGAACGATTAATACTACGGTAGAGCAGGCCATCCAGGGAAGAGCTGCGGGTGTTTATATTACGCAAAATTCCGGTCAGCCCGGGGGAGGTATTTCGGTAGCTATACGGGGTATCAGTTCTATCAATGGAAATACAGAACCACTTTATGTCATCGATGGAGTTCAGCTTTATGGCGGTGGAACAACTAATTCTACCAATCCCTTAGCGGGACTGAACCCCGCCGATATTGAGGATATACAAGTGCTGCAGGGACCTTCCGCAACTGCCATTTACGGATCACGTGCCACCAATGGCGTATTAATGATCACTACCAAGCGCGGAAAAGCAGGTGAGTCAAAATTGAACTACGGTTTTCAGTACAATACTCAAACACCTCCAAAACACCTGAAGGTGATGAACCTTCCACAGTATGCGCAACTCGTTAAAGAATATCATGACCTTGCTGGTGGTAATACCCCAATAGAATTTCTTGATCCATCACTTTTAGGTAACGGAACGGATTGGCAGGAAGAATTATTTCGTAGCGCCGCCATGCAAAAACATCAATTGAGTTTGAGCGGTGGTAATGCGGCCACCACTTATTATATTTCGGGCGAATATCTGAAGCAGGCCGGTGTTGCACTCGGTTCTGGTTTTGACAGGTATGGTTTCAGGGTTAATCTTGATAACAAGCCGAGGGAATGGATCACTATCGGCCTCAACCTCAATTTCAACCAAACCAATGACAAACTCACTACCAGTTCAGAGGGTGTGATCTCGGATGCCTTGCAACTTACTCCGCAGATCCCTGTAAAAGATCTGAATGGTCAGTGGGGTGGCAGCAACGATATCAACGGCGGCACCCAATATGCACCGGTTAACCCGATAGCCATTGCCAGTGTGCGAACGAATAAGAATAGAAGAAGACAAATGCAGGGTGGTCTGAATGTCGGTTTTAACATTACCAAAGGGTTGACATTAAGAACATCATTTAATACCGATATCAGTTATTCCAATGCAACTTATTTTAACCCAACGTATGATTGGGGTTCCAATGCGAGAAACCCTTCTGCTGTCTTAAACAATTTTACGAACAACAGCACGTACTGGAACTGGAACCAACTGGCAGAATATAATAAGCAGATCGGCAAGCATAGTATTGGCTTAATGGCAAGCCATGAAGCGCAGCAATCCAACTGGCAAAATATGAGTGCGGGCAGGACCGGCTTTTTGACCAATGACGTTCTTGATCTCAGCGCAGGTTCCCAGGTGGGAGCTATCAATGGCGGTGGTTCCGGCCCATGGGGTATGGAATCATACCTCGGAAGGCTTAACTATAATTTTGATAACCGTTATATCCTCACCGGTACTTTTCGGAGAGATGGATCTTCCAATTTTGGAGCAGAAAAGCAATGGGGATCCTTTCCATCCGTATCTGCAGCCTGGAGAGTTTCACAAGAACGTTTTTTTAGTGTTCCCGTTATAAGTGAACTAAAACTAAGATTTGAAACCGGTCTTACAGGAAACCAGGGAGGCGGCGGCATTTATTCTCCGTTAGTTACGGGTGCTACAGATCTTGGCGCAGGGTTCATGCCCGGCAGGTATGGCAATCCAAAATTAGGATGGGAAGAAACTAAAACTGACAACATAGGTATAAATATAGGCCTCCTGAAAAACAGGATATCCATCGAATTTGATTATTATATCAAGAATACAGATAACCTGATCATGGATAAACCACTGCCATGGTTCCTGGGCACCAACGGTATTGGCAGTGTTGGCAATCCTACGGTTAATATCGGTGAGTTGGAGACCAAGGGATGGGGTCTTACCATCAACAGTACCAACATCAATTCAAAAGATTTCAAATGGGAAACCAGTTTTAATATTTCACAGTTTAAAACGAACGTAGAAAAATTCTATTCTGAGTCCGCGGTAGTTGACAGGGTTTCATGGTGGTTGGATAACTGGACCCAAAGATCAGCCGTCGGTCAGCAGCCCTGGTTGTTCCGCGGATATATCGAGGAAGGCTTGTTTCAATCCATTGATGAAATAAATAATAGCGCCGTTCGTCTTACCAGCAATGGCAGCAGGCTACCGACAGACCCAACAACAGGCGTATGGGTAGGAGATGTAAAGTACAGGGACATCAGCGGACCTGATGGTAAACCGGATGGGAAAATTGATTTTCACGATGAAACAAATATCGGCAACCCCTGGCCAAAACTTTTCGGAGGCCTGACCAATTCATTTTCATATAAGGGATTTGATCTGAGCATTCTTATCACGGGCACATTTGGCCAGGATATTTATAATCACATTGCAAAAGTCAATTCCAAAACTTCTACCATTTACACAAGCAGGAATTTATTGCAGGAAGCTCTCAATTATGCAAGAGTGGTTACCAAGAATGGTGATATAGTTATTGAGAACGCCGGTACCAATGTGCCAAGGTTTACCAGTTCTCAAATAGCTAATGACAATAACTACAATACGACCAGCAGCCGATGGGTAGAAGATGGCTCCTACATTCGGTTAAAGAACATTTCATTGTCGTACAATGTACCCACATCGGTGCTTTCTAAAGTGAAATGGGTAAAAGGGTTAAGGGCAACGGTTGGCGCTCAAAACGTAGCGACGATCACCGGGTACTCTGGCTTTGATCCGGAAGTGGGAAGCTATGTGGGAGGTAATGCCAATGCCGGCAACCAGGCTATTGGTCTTGACTATGGACGTTATCCTTTAACTCCTATCTATACATTTACATTAGGCGTAAACTTTTAAAAAAGGAAATATGAATAAGATGCACTATATAAAATCTGCGATTGGTTTATC
>JANOCH010000571.1:0-3057 GCA_031412015.1 Chitinophagaceae bacterium | reverse complement strand
GATGGATGTCATCCCGCTCAATGCCGAATTGATAAAAGGATCGCATGGCAGGCTGGTAACAGAAAAATCTTTTCAACCCGTTTTGATAACCAGGAATATAAAAAATCAGGTAATCAAGGCTACGGATGTATATAATATTGTTTGGAATAGCTTAACCAATGAATGAGTTCAATTTTAGAGAAGAGCGGATACATAGGGGCAAATAATACATTGGCCTGTCCAATACTCCTTATGTGGGCTGAGTGAGTTGTAATGGTAGCCGCGGTCAACCTTTTTTCTCCAAAAAATTTGCCAGGCTGGTACCGATGATTTCATTCCACCCTGCAACAAAATTTCCCTTTGCAAAATCGGGATTGGTTGTGGGAAATGTTTCCAATCCTATGTGAGTAAGTTTCAATCTTGTTTGGTTTCCTTCCGGGAATAGTTCAAATATCACAAATGAATTTCCTTCATATCCATCGTAGCGCCAGCTATAAGTAAGCTTTTTGCCGGCTACTACTTCCGTCACTTTACATAAGTGAAGGTATGACCTTTCGGGAGGGCCACCCGTGAAGCTGAATTCAAACCCAACTTCAGCCTTAAATGCCGGCAGGTCAAAATACCATTGCTTCATTTTATCCTTTTCCGTAATAGCTTCCCACACTTCGCGGGTGGAAGCATTGTAGGTGCGTTCAATGATGAAAGGATATGTTTGCATACTGTAAATCATTTATAGTTTGATAAATAGAATCATTTCCTGTTCTTCTGTTTTTGTTCTTTAACAAGAAAGTTTTCCAATGCATCTAATTTTTGAGTCCAGAAGCTGCGATATTTTTCCGTCCATTCATTTACCTCTTTTAATTGTTGAAGGTTGGCGTAGCAAAACCTTTCCCTTCCGGCTTGCTTGATCTCCACCAGGCCGCATTCCGTCAAAATGCGGATATGTTTTGAAATGGCGGGTCGGCTGATGGAGAATTTCTCCGAAACAGCATTCAGGTTTAATGGATTGTTGGCTATCAAGCCAATGATCTGCCGCCGGGTGGGGTCGGCAATGGCCTGGAATACATCTCTTCTCATTGTGTAACGTTTCGGTTACAAATATATAGGAAACCGTTTGGTTACACAAAATTTAATTTTGAAAAACTTTTTAGAGAAAGGTTTTGCGTAAGCCGCAAATGGTTGTCACAGCAGTACAGAGTCATACCGGCCTCGTAATTGAAAATTGCACAACCGGTTGTGCAATCGTTTCAATCGTTTGCGCATTGTTTGTTTATAGAAATTTCATTTTCAGTGCATCTTTATCCCACAAATAAATGTCAATTTAGCGTGGTGATATCAATGAAATAATTCATTATCTATTTTTTTCATTGCTATCATCCCAATCAAACGACTGTCGCATGGATGTTAACAAACCTTTGGTCGACCATTTACCCGATGAAGAGGTATTGTTTTCCCTGATGGGATTATATTACGATGAGTTGTTTCGGTATGGCATCAAGTTTACGGCTGATGTCGAGGGAACCAAAGACGCCCTCAACCAATTCTTTATTCATTTCTGGGATAATCGTGCTAAACTGGCAAAGGTGGATAACCTGAAAGGATACCTGTTTGTCTCTTATAAAAGATGGCTGATTGTTTCCATCCGTAAATCACAAAAGGATCGCCCGGTGTCCCTGACAGGTAGTTTGATCAGTGAACCGGCAGAACAGTCTTACGAAGAATACCTTGTAAAGCAAATAAGAGAAGATGAAGAAAGCCTTGTATTAAAAGATGCTATTAAGACTCTTCCGGAACGGCAGCGCCAGTTACTACAAATGCGTTTTTATGAAAATATGGGTTTTGCAGAGATCGCTGAAAGAACTTCCCTTAGCTTGCGTACTGTATATAACAAGCTCCACGAGGCGATAAAAAAACTTCGCACACATCAATCAATCAAAAAGCTTAAGTAGGCGGATACTCCCTTTACAAATTTCCACTTTTTTCAAGCAATGGTAGCTACCGTTTGCCAGCTTCATGGCGACGTTTTCCTTAATTTGAAAATTCTTCAAAAATATTTCTGCCGGGCCGGGTAAAAACAACTGGGCATATTATCCTTTAATAGAAGATCACAAAATCAGTTTCATGCCGGAACATATTTATACAATCGAAGAATTGATGTTAGATGATAGTTTTGTAGGCTATTGTCTAAGCACCGGGGCGGCGGTTCCTTCACAGTGGAGAAGTATTATCCGTGACAATCCCGGCCAGCAAAAAACATTCGATGAAGCCAAAAAATTAGTGCTTTCGCTTCATGGTGGTCTTTCCCGTCCGGAGGTAAACAGGCAAATAGAAATAGTGCGCCGGAAATTAAAAGAACGATCAGAGGCCAGTATGGTACCAGGGACTGGTCCGGTTCTATCCTTATCTGCTGAATTTGTCGTTACCGGCGACGGACAGATAAAAAGAAAGATATTTAAAAAGATTCTTACCTATGCTGGGATTACTTGCCTGTTAACAATTACTGCCTGGTTTTTTCTTTCTCGGCCAGGCAGGCAATCCTCAGAAAAGCGGCCATCCCTGGCAAAGGTGCTTAACTACCAAAGTCCATTGGGACAAAGGCAAACTATTTCCCTGCCTGATGGGTCCACTGTTATCCTTAACTCTAATAGCCGCCTCACACTTGATGCTGAATTCAACAACAAAAAAAGGGAGATCCGCTTGACCGGCGATGCTTTTTTTAAAGTGGCGAAAGATACTAAAAGGCCTTTTATCGTTTATTCAGACAATATTGCCGCCACGGCGCTGGGAACGGAATTCTATGTGCACGGAAGAAAAGAACCGCATAAAGCTGTGCGGGTGGATCTGCTGGAAGGAAAAGTCCAAATGAAGGATACAAAAAATAATTTCACCACTTCATCCATTATTCTTTTTCCGGGAGAGCGGGGCAGCAGCATAGATGGTTTTGATCTGTCAAAAGGATTATTTGACTCGCACTATCTAAGATCGTGGATCAGTGGACGTATCTCGTTTAACGAAACCCCCGTACTGAAGGCCTTGAAGCAACTGGAGAACTGGTATGGGATAGAAATTAGGGTTCAC
>JANOCH010000570.1:0-2372 GCA_031412015.1 Chitinophagaceae bacterium | reverse complement strand
TGAAGTTTGCCCTGCGTACATAATTGCAAGAATTGAAGTGGCAGTTGGATATTTATCTCTTATAAAAGATATAATCCGTAACCAGTGGTTCTATTCCATTTTGTTTAAACTCTGTCGCTATCTGGCCCCGGTGATAGGTGGAATGATTTATCACATGAAATAAAATATTCTTTACTGAATTAGGGTAACTCTCCCCCTTGGAGTTAGTGTATTTTATAACGCTGCTAAGATCGGCCTGATCAAGAATGCGAATTGAATTTGAATAATTCACCGTATCGATATCTTTCAATTCACTTATGGGGCGCAGGTCCCACGGGCCAACGGAGTTAGGTTCAACTATCATCCGGCTGTTCCATACCTGGTGTGCATTCAGTATATGGTTAAATAATTTGATCGACCTCTCAGAAGTTAATTTTGGCTGTCCTGCAAAAACCGTCCATAACTGCTGATTAAAATGATGACCATACTCAAAAAGTTCCTTAAAAAAAGGGATCATTGACTATTCGTTTTGTACAATTTATTTATTGAGTTTAGCGGCATTGATGTGTTTTGCCGTGTCGGCATAGTGACGCAGGCGAATCACTTTACCTTCGCTATTGAATGTCCATAAATGTATCTCTTCATCCCGGTAATGCCCGCCGGTTGACGGAACATCCGCTTCGATGATAAATTCCACGGCTACCTGGTTCTCATTACTCATGATGGACAGCACCTGGAAGTCCTTGATCCGTAGCTCACCTACTGTTTTAAAAAATTCCAACGCCCCCTCTTTTCCTTTTCTTGGCAATAGCCATGGTACTCCCGCTTTCTGAGCTGAATTGTCGGCCCAAAGCTCCCATTCCGAGTTATCTGCGATGCAATCAATGATCGCCGGAATATTTCCCTTGCCAAATGCCTCGTAAATGGTGTTGATTGTTTGCAAATTGTTATTCATAAAAAATAGTTGATAGTGAAATTAATTTTCCAACTACAATATTTAAGTTTCTGACACGTCGCCATGCTAATGACAGGATTCCCGGGTGCGGGAGACGTTCACAAAATTGAAGTTAATTTTTTTTGACGGGATTTATTGCCCTCACGGCTTGCAACGGTCTGGCAATATGGTATTAAATTTTATTTTCTCCTTAAATCTTAGCAAGTTTGCAATCTTAATTTTCTCCATCCGAAAAGCTAATTTCATGGCAACGTTCAAACCTGGCAAAATAGAATTGATCACTTTAGCTGCCTGTATAGTGGTTTTGTCAGTTGGATATTTCCTGTTTTATACCAATATATCTCAATTTGAAAAATTTGTACAGGAAGATGGTATCGCGGAATGGCTAACGGTGGCAGGTCTCCTTTCCGCATCAATTGTTTGCCTGGTTCGTTTTATACGATTAATGAGAAAAAAAAGTAAATGGTTTTTATTGGTAACTCTTTGTATTGGTTTGTTCCTGTTTTTTGCCGCGGGTGAAGAAGTTTCCTGGGGACAACGAATTTTTGGCCTTCAAACACCGGAATATTTTGAAAAGAACAATTCGCAGCAAGAGCTGAACCTGCATAACCTGGTAGTGGATGGAGTTAAACTAAACAAACTTATCTTTTCAGTTGTACTGGTCGCAGGACTTTGTATTTTTCTTGTCGTGGTACCCCTTCTTTATCAAAAAAACAATACCATAAGAAAGCTCATCAATGCATCAGGTATACCTGTTCCAAAACTCTACCAGGTCATCGGTTTTTTACTGGTTTTTATGCTTACATCACTAATACCGCATGGTAAACAGGCCGAATTACTGGAATGCGATGGAGCTTTGCTGTTTTTTCTTATCATACTGTTCCCAAAGAATAAAGAAATATTTATTCCCGGTAGATCCGCACAAGCATGAGCGTATCCAGTCTTTTTTCCCTGGACGAAGGATTCAAAAATTTAAGGCTCACTTTGGCCACATTATAATCCGGCTGGCTGATGACAGTGTCTATTTTATAACCGCGGTCCAACAATACGTTTCGGTCGCTTCGGTTTATAAGAAAATACTTTTTACTTAACAAGGGATATTTTTTATCGATCTCGTCGGGGTTTAGCAGCGGGTGATTATAACCGCTGTAAAAATCAAAACTGTGCGCATTGGGTTCTACCAGGAAAATATCTTCATTGGCTATTGAAATGTTTCGTTCGTTCATCGCCTTCACCATTTCATTCCCACCCTGGTATTTCATCAATTGCGGGAAGAAATTATAGTTAAGCATAAAATTAAAAAGCAATAAAGCCGCCGCACTGAGGTAAATCACTTTCATTCCTTTTTGCACTGATTTGTTTGCCCACATCGCAATGATCGCCGCCAGCATTAGGGGTCCCATGATCAACAAAAAAACATTCACCGGCTTGAAAAAAT
>JANOCH010000569.1:0-3079 GCA_031412015.1 Chitinophagaceae bacterium | reverse complement strand
CCTTCTTTATAATTGTACGCCAGGTCGGCCGGATATTTTTGCTGAATGGATTGCCAAACCGCAGGTTGTATCTGGTCAGCCTTGCTGCCATGACAGTTTAAACACATTGCCTGCAGAATAATCGGTTTGAAATAATGATATTTCCCCTGTTTATCTTCTTCGAAGACAGGTGTTATTGCTTCCTGCTTATTTTTTAATTGTTGAAAGGCGGCCATGATCCGTTGCTCCATACTATCGGGAGCATTGGACGGACTGCGATATTTATCCGATGTACGTTTGATGGTAATTTCATCAGACACATAAGTATTGGTTAACGGGGAAGCGGCTGCATGACAAAAAGATATTGCACCTTCATAGTTATTTTCACCAATAACTCTTATCAAACTGCTTTTGAGTGTATCAAATGTGACGCTTATCAAAGAATCTGCTTTTGCAATAAATGCAGTCCTCTTTAATTGGCCTTTATCGTCGCTTTTATTTTTACAGGAAAAAAAGATAGCGGATAATAAAAGGAGGCAAGAAAGGATTTCTTTTTTCATAATTCAATGATTTTATAAAAATAGTTAATCCAATGCTGGCTCGAAGCAATCTTTTGAAGGGTATAATTTCTTCAGCGTGCAGCACATTCTTGCATGCGCCACGATACCAGCGATAGCAGTAATTGAAGCAATGATCAGCAAGGCAGTTAACATCCCAAGCTGGTCGGCAAGCAAGCCTGCCAACAGTGCTCCAATTACATAACCGCTATCCCTCCAGAAACGAAATATGCTTAATGATTCCGCCCGTTGTGAAGGGTGCGTATTCTCAGCCACCACTGTCATGAAGTTGGGATAAACCATCGCCGTTCCCAATCCAAGTAAGATGGACGCAGTTACCAATAGCCAAAACTGCGATGAAACGGCCAATAATACAATTGCCAGAGACTGCGTAAGCATTCCAATCGTGATAATTTGTTTTTTACAATAAATATCTCCCATCTTTCCTGTAAAGAGCTGCATGACTCCCCAAACCACAGGGTAGATGCCCGCTATAAACCCGATCTCCGTAATAGAAAAATTCCTTTGCAACAATAATACGGGCAGCAATCCCCAAACCACTGCGTCATTCATATTGTTAACGATTCCATTCAATGTAACGCTCCCGATATTTTTGTGTTGCCAGCTTGTTTCTTTCCATACATTTTTTAAAAGAGCAGTTTTGCTGGTCAAACTTTCCGCATGTACAAAATGCGTGGTGTCTTTTATTAAAAATGCTGTTATTAATAAACCGGCTGCTGCAAAAAACAATCCCGGAATGAATGGGAAATAAGCATACCCATGCTTCGCAGCCAGGGTGCTGGCCAAGTAGGAAGCTAATCCAACTGATAGGTAGCCGGCAAATTCATTGATGCCCATGGCGAGGCCGCGATTCTTTTGTCCGACAATGTCAATTTTCATAATGACGGTAGATGACCATGCCAGGCCCTGGTTGACACCCAATAAAATATTGGCTACTATCACCCACGACCAGGATTCGGCATACATCAATAAAAAAGGAACAGGTAATGCAGCCCACCAGCCAGCCATCAATATCTGCTTGCGGTTAAATCGTTGGGTTAATTTTGCTACACTGTAGTTACTGATGGCTTTGGTAATGCCAAAAGCCATGATAAAACTGAGAATGGCTGTATTGGCGTCTAAACCAAAAACATTCTTTCCAAGTCCGGGCAACACGGCTCTTTCCAACCCGATCATAGCGCCGACAAAAGCATTGACTAAAACAAGTAAGGCAAACTGTTGCCAGTTTGCCTGTAATCCTGCTTGTATGGTTGGTTTTTTATTCATTTAAAACCTATCAAAATCAATTGATGCTAATGTGGCAGCCGTTCCCTGAATTTTCCATATACCCAGGTTCCAACTATTGCACTTAACAATGTTATGATGATCACGGTAGCGCCAGTTCCAATCTGTGCAAACAATGGTCCGGGGCATGCACCAGTTATAGCCCAGCCAAAGCCGAATATCAAACCTCCGTAAATATTTCCTTTGTTGAATTTTTTAGAAACAAATTCGATCGGCTCACCATAAATAGTTTTGATTTTATATTTTTTTATTATCAAAACCGATATGATGCCTACTACAACCGCGGAACCGATAACGCCATACATATGAAAACTTTGTAACCGGAACATTTCCTGTATCCTGAACCAGGAGATTACTTCAGCTTTTACAAGGACGATTCCAAATAATAACCCAGCTAAGGCATATTTGAGATTGTACCACCAGGGATGTTTTAATTCCGATTCATTGACACAAAGCGTATCCAGCGAGCGAACTTCAAAGTCAGTGTTCTCGGTTAAAAATTCGTGGTGTTTTTTTTCTTTTATAGTTTCATTAATTTCCATGATATAATTATAATTTTAAAATTAAAGGGAGAATAAAATTGGCGACAATAAATCCACCTGTCATAAAGCTGATCGTGGCAATTAATGAGGGTAGTTGAAGATTGGAGAGACCCATGATAGCGTGACCGCTGGTACAGCCACCGCCATAACGGGTGCCGAAACCCACAAGGAAACCACCAATAACCATCATGAAAATTCCTTTGAAACTCAGCAAAGTTGACCAGGAAAATAGATCTGCTGGCACAAAGCTGTCATAATTGGTAATGCCATAGGTGGCCAGTTCTGCCTGGAGTTTAGGATTTACCAATATTGGTTCAGGGTTGCTTAATAGCTGTATGGCTATGAAACCACCGATTAAAATGCCGGCCACAAAGAATAGGTTCCATATCTCTTTTTTCCAGTCGTACTGAAAGAAAGGAATTTTTGCCGGTAAACAGGCGGCGCAGACATGTCGCAACGAGGATGATATACCAAACGATTTATTACCCAGCAACAATAAAGCCGGCACCATCAACCCGATCAACGGGCCAGCCACATACCAGGGCCAGGGTTGTTTTAACAATTCAAGCATAATTATTTCTTTTTATGTTTTGCAAATTTGGGTAAATGAAAAGGATTGCCCCGTGATTTTTGTCACAAGACAAAAAATATTCAGGGTTTATTTTTTTTGCTTCGCAATGATCGGTGCATAAGGAC
>JANOCH010000568.1:0-7098 GCA_031412015.1 Chitinophagaceae bacterium | reverse complement strand
GAAGCAAGCTCCGGGGCCTTTCTATCCCGAAGTATCTTGTTTGGGAAAGATGCCCGGTCGGAGCCCGGTACGACAGTCTTATGGGAGTGTCATATTTATGATCATGGAAAACAAAATGACAGAAACCTTAAGGATAAGCTTTCCAGGAGAATGCCATCGGTAAAGTGAAGTTTTATTCCCAGCCCAGGCCAGTCAAAGCCCACTTTAAAGCGTTTAGAAGGAAAGTACAGATAGTAGTGATTGTTCTAATTCCCCTTTAGGGGATAGGGGCTTAAGGGCCTATAAAAAAAAATGGAGTCAGGATAGAAATCCAACTCCGTTTTTAAAATCCAATATCCTATGAAAAACCAGTACAATACTAATGCGAATGTTTCAATATTGCAATACCTTGTTCATAGTATTTTACATTTTTTTTATTGTTATATCTGGAAAATAAAAATTTTGTGGTGTCGAAAAGGTCTCTATTTTTGCACGGCAAAACAAAAAATGAATTTAAACCTGCATATACATCATCATCATTTTACCCTCCGGGTAAGCTGTGATGTTTTTATGTAATATGCCAACATAAGTAACTTACAAGGGCTTACCGCATTCGGTAGGCCCTTTTTATTTGTCTTTTTAGGCCCCAAAGGGTGAAAAACTGAAATATGAAGCTAAAAATCGCAATACAGAAATCAGGCAGGTTGCACGAAGACTCACTTCGGCTGCTCAAAGAATGTGGCATTGATATCTCCAACGGGGGTAATAAACTCAAGTCATCGGCGGCTAATTTCCCATTGGAAGTCTATTTTCTCCGGGATGATGATATTCCCCAATACGTGGAAGATGCGGTAGCCGATGCGGGTATCGTTGGGGAGAATGTGGTATATGAAAAGAAGAAAGAGGTAGAAGTGTTGGAGCAGTTAGGTTTCGGAAAGTGTCGCCTCTCGCTGGCCGTTCAAAAAAATGAGTCATTTAGCCGGGAAAGCTTAAACGGGAAACGGATCGCTACCAGTTACCCGGTCATTTTGCAGGAATATTTGGATAAGAATAAGATCAATGCGGAGATACATGAGATCAGCGGTAGTGTAGAGATAGCACCGGGTATTGGATTGGCCGATGCTATTTGCGACCTGGTGAGCAGCGGATCTACCTTATTGATGAATGGTCTTAAGGAAGCCGAAACCATCCTGGAATCACAATCCGTATTGATACGCAATACAAAACTGGATGCTGAAAAGCTGAGGTTGCTGGAAAAATTATTGTTCAGGATACGATCCGTAAAGAAGGCAAAGAATAATAAATATATTTTGCTGAACGCACCGAACGATAAATTGAACGAGATCATCGGATTGTTGCCGGGTATGAAAAGCCCGACGGTATTGCCGTTAGCATCCTCCGGCTGGAGCAGCGTACACAGCGTGATCGATGAAAACGATTTCTGGGATATTATTGAACAGTTAAAAGCAGCAGGAGCGCAGGGGATATTGGTGGTGCCGATTGAGAAGATGATTGTGTGAAGCAAAGAGGCCAAAGAGGGCAAAGAGGCCAAAGAGTAAAAGAGTAAAAGAGACAAAAGAGGCAAGTAGGAGATGTGGTGTAAAGAGTTCAATTCATAATTCATAATTCATAATTCACAATTCATAATTCGGTTCATGCAAGTAATAGAATATCCAAAAAAAGAAGAGTGGCCGCAATTGATTCAGCGCCCTGCATTTGAACAACTTTCATTGGAGAAGAAAGTAGGAAAGCTATTGTCGAAGGTGAAGGAGGGTGGCGATAAGGCGGTGAGAAAATTTACCAAAGAATTTGATGGTATTAAGATCAAAGATCTGTTGGTGAGTGAAAAGGAAATAAATAATGCGGTTGGTGAAATTTCAGCCGAATTGAAAGAGGCTATCATAACAGCTAAAAATAATATCACCACTTTCCATGCTGCGCAGGTGCAGCCCGAACAGTATATTGAAACCATGCCCGGTGTAAAGTGCTGGCGCAAATCTATCGGAATTGAGAAAGTGGGTTTGTACATTCCCGGTGGCACGGCTCCACTTTTTTCTACGGTACTGATGCTGGGTATTCCGGCAAAGCTCGCCGGATGTAAAGAGATAGTGCTTTGCACGCCACCGCAAAAAGATGGCAGCATCAATCCTGTTATTTTATTTACAGCGCAACTGGCCGGTATCACTAAAATATTTAAAGCGGGGGGAGCACAGGCAATCGCCGCCATGGCTTACGGAACGCAATCAATACCGAAAGTGTATAAGATATTCGGACCCGGCAACCAGTATGTCACTTGCGCCAAGCAATTGGTACAATCGGATAATGTGGCTATCGATATGCCGGCCGGGCCAAGTGAAGTATGTGTGCTCGCTGATGACTCCGCCGATCCTTCTTTTGTCGCGGCCGATCTTTTATCACAGGCCGAACATGGGGCCGATAGCCAGGTATTGTTGGTAACAACTTCAAAAGCGTTAGCAGATGAAGTCAAAGTTGAAATAGAGAAGCAGGTGGAGGAATTGCCAAGAAAAAAGATCGCATTGCAGGCTTTGGAAAACAGTAAAGCTATTGTTGTAGAGACAATCGATGACGCTATTGACCTGGTAAATGAATACGCGGCGGAGCATCTTATTATTTCCTGCGCCAATGACGAAGTCATTACAGAAAGGATCATCAACGCCGGCTCCGTTTTCCTGGGAAATTATTCTCCGGAGAGTGTGGGTGATTATGCCAGTGGTACCAATCATACGCTGCCTACTAATGGTTTTGCCAAAGCTTATAGCGGGGTGAGTGTAGATAGTTTTGTAAAAAAGATCACGTATCAAAAATTAAGTGAAGAGGGTTTGAGGAATATAGGACGAACAGTAGAGTTGATGGCAGCCGCGGAAGGATTGGATGCGCATGCTAAGGCGGTGAGTTTACGGTTGAGGACGATAGATAATGAGCAATGGGCAATGGGCAATAAACAAAAGGTAACACCATGAGTTTTGATTTAAATAAACTACTACGGGAGAATATTAAGAAACTGGTTCCTTATTCATCGGCAAGAGATGAGTTTAAGGGAAAGGCGGATATATTTTTAGATGCTAACGAAAATTCGCTGGGATCTCCATTGGCAAAAAATTATAATCGTTACCCCGATCCGTTACAATGGAAAATAAAGAACAGGCTCGCTGAAATAAAAGGAGTGCCGCCACAGAATATTTTCCTGGGTAATGGCAGTGATGAATGCATTGATATTTTATACCGGGGATTCTGTGAGCCGGGAAAAGATAATGTGATCATTTGCCCGCCCACTTATGGTATGTACGAGGTAAGTGCGAATATCAATGATGTGGAAATTCGCAGGGCGGGATTGCTGGAAGATTTTCAGCTCGACCTTGTTCATCTTGAGAATTTGGTGGATGTGAATACGAAATTGATCTGGATCTGTTCGCCCAATAACCCTACTGCCAATTCCTTCCACCGGGAAGACATTGAAACCATCCTGAACAATTTTGACGGCATCGTGGTGATTGATGAAGCGTATATCAATTTCAGCAGGCAGAGGTCTTTTATACAGGAGCTGACCGAGTATCCCAACCTGGTGGTGATGCAAACACTGAGCAAAGCGTGGGGATTAGCCGCGTTACGATTAGGTATGGCCTTTGCCAGTGAGGATATCATTGGGGTGTATAATAAGATAAAACCTCCTTATAATATCAGCCAGGCCACGCAGGAACTGGTGCTCGAAGCGTTGGAAAATGTAACACAGGTAAACCAGTTTATTAAAGAGCTGGTGCAAAACAGGGAAGAGCTGGCATCATCATTGGGGCAATTGCCAGTGGTAGAAAAAGTATATCCCTCGGATGCTAATTTTTTCCTGGTTAAAGTAAAAGACGCCAAAGGGGTATATGAATATTTGCTTAGCCGGGCCATTGTGGTCCGTGACAGGAGTAAAGTGGAATTATGTGAAGGTTGTTTGCGTATTACTGTTGGTACCAAAGATGAAAATCAACAGTTGCTGGAAGCATTGAAAGCTTTTTAAGGAAATATATTTAAGCTTTCGGTTTATAGTCAAAAGTTGTTAAGGGTTGCCCACCTTAGTTAGCGTTCAGAGAAGGATGGCAACCCTGTTCCGATACACTCTTTTAAAATATGTCTGTAGAGATTATGAGTTAATTTTAAATCTAAAATTGTTTGCAATGAAAAAAAATCTAAGTTTCCTGGTTGCTTCTCTTTCGATAGTGCTTTTTTATTCCTGCAAAAGTAAAGATGCCGCTAAGGATGAAAAGGAAGAAGTAAAAACAGAGGCTTCCGCGATCACATTGCCGGAAGGATTTTCATCACTGGTAGTAGCGGATGATCTTGGTGCCGCCCGGCATATTGCGGTTAACAGCAACGGTGATATCTATGTAAAGCTGGAAAAGCTAAATGATGGTCGTGGTATACTTCGCCTCCGTGACACTAATAATGATGGAACAGCGGATGATATCTCGGGCTTTGGAAATTACGAGGGTACTGGTATCGCTATCAAAAATGGGTATCTATACGCTTCTTCCGATGATAATGTTTACCGGTATAAAATGGACAACAATGAAGTATCCGCCAATACCGAAGAAATGATTGTGGAGGGACTTATCAATAAAAGAGAACATTCTTCAAAATCGATCACACTGGATAATGAAGGATTTATTTATGTAAATATCGGCGCACCTTCCAATGCCTGCCAGGAAAAGAACAGGGAAAAAGGTTCACCAGGCATGAATCCATGCCCGATACTCGATTCAGCAGGTGGCATCTGGCAATTCAAAGCCGATAAAGCAAAACAGCATTATGGTGACGGACTGCGCTATGCAACCGGTATCAGGAATATTGTTGGGCTCGATTGGAATAGCAGCGCCAATGACCTTTATGCAGTTCAGCATGGACGCGATGACCTGGATAAAATGTTCCCGGATCTTTATACCGAAGAACAAAGAGTGAATTTACCGGCGGAAGAAATGTTCCGTATGAAAAAAGGAGCTGACTTTGGATGGCCGTATTGTTATTACGATCCATTCCAGAAGGCAAAAGTTCAGGGGCCCGAGTATGGCGGTGATGGTAAGAAAACTACGGGATGCGAAAATAAACAGAACCCGATCTATGCATTCCCGGCACATTCAGCACCGAACGCCTTATTGTTTTATACCGGAACACAGTTTCCGGAGAAATACAGGAACGGAGCTTTTATTGCTTTTCATGGCTCATGGAACAGGGCTCCCAGGGAGCAGGAAGGATTTAACGTAGTGTTTCTTCCTTTTAAGGATGGGATGCCAAGTGGTGACTACGAGATCTTTGCCAACGGCTTTGCGGGTGCCACGAAAACACCTGATGGCGCAGCGCATCGCCCCTGCGGGTTGGCGCAAGGACCTGATGGATCATTGTATATTTCAGATGATAAAGGAGGAACTATCTGGAAAGTAACGTACAAAGCTGCGAAATGAGAAGAGTAGGATTAGTTGTTGTTACAATCGCAGCGATAGTCGTTGTTGTCAGCTGCAAGAATTCAGTATCGGCTTCTAAAATGGAAGCAGGTAAGAAAGTGTATGCGGTCAATTGCCTCGGTTGCCACATGGACAATGGAAAGGGCGTTCCGCGTATGAACCCTTCACTGGTTAATTCACCTTATGTTATGGGTCATCCGAATAGTCTCATCGAATTGGTATTACGCGGGTCGGAGTTTTTTGGTACCAACAAAAGAAGTTATAATAATCAAATGGCATCCTTTCATGCGCTGAGTGATACGGAAATTGCTGACCTGTTAACGTATATACGAAACACTTATGCCAAAACAGGGGATGAGATCGATGCAGAAGATGTAAAAAATATAAGAGCAAAATTAAACTGAGACAGAATAAGCCACCAGGAAAAAAGCAGACATGAAAAGAGTTTTATTTATTGACAGGGATGGTACATTGATCAACGAGGCGCCTCCAACCTATCAGCTGGATTCATTTGATAAGCTTAGTTTTTACCCGAATGTATTTGAATACATGCGCAGGATCGCTGCCGAGTTTGAGTACGAGCTGGTATTGCCGACCAACCAGGATGGATTAGGCACGGAGTCTTTCCCGGAAAATACTTTCTGGCCATTGCACAATTTCGTGATGAAAAGTTTTGAGAACGAAGGCGTCCGTTTCAGCGATGTGCTGATCGATAAAACCTACCCGCACGAGAATGCGGCGACACGTAAACCGGGTATTGGTATGTTTACCAAATATCACAACAACCCGGACTATGATATTCCCAATTCTTATGTTATTGGCGATCGCATAACGGACATGCAACTGGCAAAAAACCTTGGTTGCAAGGGGATATGGATCAATAACGATGCTGCTCTCGGTTCGGCTGAAATAAAAGATAAGGTAGAAGAATTGCGACAGTCGACCATTGTTTTGGAAACTACAGAATGGAGTAAGATCTATGAATTTTTAAAACGTGGTCTTCGGATCGTAAAGCATGAACGCAATACCAACGAGACAAAGATCAGTATTGAGTTGAATATGGATGGTACGGGTAAAGCTGCTATTGCCACAGGTCTTGGCTTTTTTGATCACATGCTCGAGCAGATCGCCCGTCACGGAAAAATTGACCTGTCCATTCAAACCAAAGGAGATCTGTATATCGATGAACATCATACTATTGAAGATACCGGCATCGCATTGGGTGAAGCCTTTGCCAAAGCTTTAGCGGATAAAACAGGAATGGAGCGTTATGGCTTTGCATTGCCGATGGATGAGTCCGAAGCTAAAGTGCTGATCGATTTTGGCGGCAGAAACTGGATCGTATGGAATGCGGAATTTAAGAGGGAAAAGATCGGGGAGATGCCGACCGAAATGTTTTTCCATTTCTTTAAATCGTTTAGTGATGCGGCGAAGTGTAACCTGAACATAGAATGCAAAGGAGAAAATGAGCATCATAAGATCGAGGCCATCTTTAAAGCATTTGCGAAGGCGATTCGTATGGCGGTGAAGAAAGATCCTTTTAGTAATTATTTGCCCAGCACGAAGGGGGTTTTGTAAATGGGGACCCCGTAGAGACAAGGCATGCCTTGTCTCTACGGGCATGCCTTGTCTCTACGGGCATGCCTTGTCTCTACGG
>JANOCH010000567.1:0-2681 GCA_031412015.1 Chitinophagaceae bacterium | reverse complement strand
GAAGGCTGTTGCTTCTTCCAGTTGATTCTTCACAAGATCAAGGGGTGCAGCATTGGCAACATAGATCGCCTTGATGTCAACGGTAGCTTTGGTGGGTTCTCCTTCCCAAACGATCCTGCTTCCCTTTTCGATTTTGAATTTGCGGCGAATAAAATTAAAGGTGAGTTCATACGAACCCTGGTTCAGTTCATAAGAACCGGCTAAATTTATTTTGCCGCTTGGATCTATCCCGGCTGTTAGCGAAGCTTCTCCTTTCACATTGAGAAAATCTCCATTGCCCTCATCAATGACAAGATTCAACTCGGCATTTTCATCAACCTCGATATTAACAGCAATGTCCATCCCGGTAAAGGAAGATGTATTCAAAGAGTCATAGTCAGCTATCAATAACGAATCATTCAGGGGTGCATCCATGTCTACAAACTCAACGATGCCTTCCCTGTTGGCAATGCCTGGTTGTTTTTGAGGTAATACCACGGTCAGCTTTGTTTTATCATTTACCACCAGCCGGCCATCTACGGCGGGGGCGGCTTCCGTTCCTTTCACTTTCAGATTTGTGTTAAAATAAAGTTGTCCGTAAAATATCTTATTGTCTTTTTTGGTACTATTCAATGCCCTGAAATTGTTCGCTCTTATATCCAGGTCGAATTTATAATTGGTGAAGTTAGTAGTTGCTGCAAGTCCGTTTATCCGGAGTGAGTTCTGCGCTGAGTCTTTTATTTCAAATTGGTCAAATTGTAAACCTTCCTCATTTACTTTGATTCTTTCATTGTCGATAGTAAAGTAGCTATTGAGCATTCCGAAATTGAAACCGGCTTTATTAAATCTGAGGTCCCCTCTTACCATCGGTCTCGACACAGTCCCTGTCACATCAAACTTTCCATTGACAGCACCCGTGGCTTCCCTGATCATATCATTGGAAAACGCCTGGGCGGTGGCCAGGGGCAATTCTTTAATATCCAGGTCAAAATCAAAGTTGCTGTCACCTGTCTTAAGATAATAATTGCCGGCGAGTTTTACATTATTTCCACGTCCGCTTAATGTTATATCCGCCGCGTAGGTATTAGCGACCCGGTTATTGACCAATATTTTTACGTTACCTACGGTATCGCCTTTGATACTAAGATCATTCACCAAAAGATCGCCCGTAAATACAGGCTCATTGGTAAGTTCGTTGAAAACTATTTTTCCGTTGAGCGTGCCATTCGCCAATGTAGAATCCGTTTGAACAAAGCCGGTCAGCGTAGCCAGTTTGAATTGGTCAAGTTTAACTTCCATGGGTGCATTAGTGCTGGTAGAAATGCTATTGATCGATAGCTGCTGGCCATTTTTCGCCAGGGTGAAATTGCTGGCATTGAGACCCTGCTGAAGAATGTCTATCTGGTTATTCGCTGAAATATTCCATGTGTCATAATTTAATATCAAACTATCGGGTTTGAGAGAAAATTGGTAGCCTCCATTTTGAGTTTGACGGAATAATCCTTTTATATTATACTTATCTTTTAGATTCTTGTCTTTGCTGTTGACCGTAAAGTCGATGGTATTATTCGCCAGCCTGCCGGTGATCGTAGTATTGTCGAGTTCAATGCTTTTTCCACTGGCAAATTGTTTTACGGTGGTTATTATATCCAATGCGTTTTGATTCGTACCCGCCCTCATTTCGAAACTGCGAATCTTGTTGGGCCCCATATCCAGGGCCGGAGCTTTTAATGAGGCGGTCCAGCCGTTCTGAAGAGAAAAATGACTTTGAAAGGAGACGGAATCAATCTTCTCCAGGCCCGGAACCAGCGCTTTTAAAGCCGGGTTATCCAGTATAAACGCATTCAAGGTGAAATCATACGGTGAACTGACCCTAACGGAACTGGTTGGTGCGATCGTAAAATAGGGTTGAATGGCCTGTTGAAAAATAGTTCCGAGCTCGGTCAATTTGTAGTTGCCCTCCAGTGAAGCCAGCATAATGTTGCTGTTCAGTCGTAGATAATGGCCGGTGTCGGTTCGGCCCGCCAGCAACTCCAATGTATCTAATAAGAACCTTTTCCCATTCTGAAGGAATAGGTTTTGCGTTAAAAATAATCTTCCCTGCAGATCATCGGGATTGGTTACAGGAAAGTTGCCTTCAATCTTTCCGCGATAGATCATTTGATCTTGTGTTAGATGCAACCCCTGCATTTTAATACTATCTATCATTCCGTCTATTCGCAGCGATGGGTAATCGGTAGAAAGATCAGCCGATGCGTTCATTGCAAAATGAATATTCGGATCTTTAATGCCAGCTGTTATATTCGCTTTTTGCCCGGATATATTTCCTTTCACTTGCAGGTCACGGTAATGGTATTGTTTAACCAATGCAGTGTGCACCACCCCTTCAAATGTAGCCGAGGCCTTCTTTAGATCAAAACCTCTTCCTTTCGTGGTAATGGTTGCAGATACAGGTCCCAGCATTTCTTTTTGCTGAAGTATGGTTCCCAGTTCTAATCCCCTGGCTTCAATCCTGGCATTATAACTTATTTTCTTCGGATCATTGATCTCGTTGAAAGATCCTTTTATGGTAGCATTGCCGAGATCTGTTGTTATGGAAAGATCGGTATTCAGTTGCCCGGAGATAGTTTTAATATTTCCCCTGGCATTTAATCTTGATGGAAGGGTTATATTGGATGGCAAAGTATTTTTTGGAATAAACA
>JANOCH010000566.1:0-4907 GCA_031412015.1 Chitinophagaceae bacterium | reverse complement strand
CTCTTGCTCTTAAACCATGATACGCCAGCCGCAGGTATTCATCCGCCAGGGCATTGATATCAGTTGGTTCTTTTACCCCGTTGCTGCTACGGCTATGTTGCAGCATTCCTTTAACAATAGCATCAGCCCTTTTGCCGTGGTAATTTATTTTTTGTTCATTTTCTTTAATATCGCTTAGAATAGATTTTGATTCAGAAATGTTTCCCTTGTCTATTTCCTGACCAGCTTCATCTATCAATTCTGTATTCACATCTGAAAAATTATTGACAAAGTTTAACGGGTTTTGTATTTCATGGGCAATGCCGGCTGTGAGTTCTCCTAACGAGGCCATCTTCTCTGATTGGATCAATTGTTGCTGTGTGGCCTTCAGGTTATCATACGCCTCTTCGATTCTTTTTTTGGCTTTTTGCTTTTGAAGATTGTTGCGGTAGAAAATACTCGCCAGCATCATCAGCACACCAATACCAGCCAGTAAAATCCAGGTTCTGATTTTATTCCGATACTCCACCTTTTCTTTCTCCGCATGCTGCAAACGTTGTTGTTCGCTGAGCGTCAATTGCTGAAATGCAGCAAGGCTTTTAATTCTATGCTGGTTGATACTGTCATTGGTCCTTTGTGCCAGGGCCAGGTATTTATAGGCGCTGTCTGGCTGGTTGCTCAACCGGTAAATACGATTCAGATCAGCATAGGCTACTCCAATATGATAGTCAACCACTGAAACCGACCCCAATTGTTTAAAAATTTCCAGTTCTTTTATCGCATAGTACAGGCCTAAATCGATATGGTTCCGGTCAATATGATAATCCGCCAGATGGTGATAGCTCCTGACCAGTCCATCCAGGTTGTTTTGTTCCAAACCAGCTTTGATACCTTCAAAAAAATACTGAAGTGCCCGGGCTGTGTCCCTCCTGCTCAGGCATATCATTCCCTGGAAATGAAAAATCGAAGCCAGGTATTTTTTTCGACCGGAACTATTCGCAATTTCTTGCGCCTCATTTTGATACAACATGGCCGAGTCAAATTGGCCGGTCTCAAAATAGATTCTGCCAAGATTAAGACTTCCAAGAAGGGAACGGGCAGGGCTATTGATTTCAACTGCAATTCTCTTCGCCTCTTTAAAATGCACTATTTCCTGTTCCCTGTTTAGTGTACGCCACATGAGCAATCCAAATATGTGATGGGTGCAACTCAGCGCATACAACCTCTTGGCTTGCTCAGACCGGATAGGATCGATTTCCCAGTAAGATCCTTCATTGTCCTTTTTTTGACTGATCGAAAATCCATCCAGTAGGCTATGAAGCGCTTCTGCAAACCGGCCGGTATTTAGTTCCTGGTAAGCCTTGCGACTAAGCGAATACGCCTCGTTAAGCTTCCTCTCATTTTTCCGGCTTATCATTACGCACTGATCAGCGTAATACAAAGCGCTGTCGCGGCCTACTTCCTCAAAATAATCATAAAGATGATTGGCTGTTTTATAGCGTACGGAATCATCCTTTGAGCTCAAAAATATTTCCCGCAGGCTGTCGGTCCGGTTTTGCTGGGCGCTGGATAGAACAGGCAACAACAGGAATAAAATTATTTTTGAAGAGATTTTCATTCAGTGTTTCTAATTAATTGGTAATTGAATTATAAATTCACTCCTTCACCTTCTTTCGTCTCCACTTTCAACTCCCCACCCTGTGCTTTTACGATATCATAACTCAATGACAAACACAGTCCTGTTCCTTGCCCTGTTGTCCCGATAGCTATCGAGATGGTAGTAAAAACTGGTTGAAATATTTTATCCAATACTTTTTGGGAAATAGCATTAGCATTGTCCGCGACTTTTATCGCTACCGCCCCATTCACCTTTTTTTACTCACTGACATCAACAAAAGCAGGCAACAACAAAAGCAGCTATATTTTTATCACTAGTTTCATAACCTTTGTTTTATGCATTTGATAATTGAACTATAAACTCAGGGCCGACCCTCTCAGTACTTTCCACTTCCGAAGTGCCACCAGGTCCTTTGAACACTATGCCCTTACTAATTTAGGCTTCTTAAATATCAAAGTAACAATCGTTCCGTTATTGATTTCATAGGTTAATTTACCGTCCAATTGCTTTGTCAAAAGGTTGACCAATTGCGTCCCAAAACCTGTACCTTTTGCTTTTTCATTGACTGGTTTACCGATACCATTGTCTGAAATTTTCAAAAAAAGCAGCGCCTCAGTATTGGCCGCCACCTCTTCCTCGGTCAAACTGATTTTGATTGCCCCATTTTCCTTTTCATGAAAAGCGTATTTCAATGAGTTGGTCAATAGCTCGTTGGTTATAAGGCCAATTGAAACAGCAGTATCGACGTCTAAAATCAATTTTGGCATATCACATTCCACCCTGATATGTCCCTCTGCGTTGAACGAATCGAGAATATTCTCACTGAGATTTATAAAATAATCCTGCATTTCAATGGCTGCCAAATTTTCGCCCTGATACAGTTTTTGATGAATAATACCCATTGAATGTACACGGTTTTGGCTTTCTAACATAGCCGATTGTACGGAGGGGTCGTCAATTTGAGCGGATTGTAAGGCTAAAAGACTGGATACTACTTCGAGATTATTTTTAACGCGGTGATGGATTTCTTTTAATAGTAACTCATTTTCTGTATTTCTTGCAGCAAGAGATACCTGGGTAGATTTGAGCTGTGTTACCGTTTTTTCGATTTCATCATTTTTATCTTTCAAAGCCAAATTGGCTTTAACTTTCATTTTATTGCTTTTGTATAATATAAATGCAATAATGGAAAACAAAATTAACCCGGCTACTAAAAGCAATATTTGAGTTCTGTTTTTTATTTTAATTCTTTCGGCTTCAACTTCCTTCAATCCTATCTGTTCCCTGAAGCCAATGTTTTGAAAATTAGTAAGTGTTTTTATCTCTTTGTCATTGATGGAATCACTCAACTTTTTAGACAATTGTAAATAATAAAAGGCGCTGTCATACTTGTTTTCATCTTTGAAACTTAACGCAAGTGCGGTGTATGCTTCTTCCATTTCAGGTACATAACTACCCAAAGATCTGTAGTTGGCAATACCTGCTTTGGAATAATACAAACTTGAATCAACCCTACCCAATTTTCTATAAGTGTCGGCTAATGCAAATTGGGACAGCGCTATATAAAATGTATTTTGACTTTTTTCCAGCAATGCTAATGCCGAAAGGTAATTGGTTTTTGCCTCTTCAAAATTTCCTTTTCTAAATTGTATATCTCCAATAGCTTTATTGGATGCGCCACTATAGTTTTTATTTTCAATTTTGCTTTCTATATTTAATACAATTTGCTGAAAGTAAAGAGCAGAATCAAGTTTGCCCATATTTATATAAGCATTGGCAATATTATTATTGATAGTATAGCTTAGATTTGGATCAGTAGTTTCCGTTTCGATTATTTTTTTTGCTTCACTTAGTTCTGATAGTTGTTTATCAAAATTTTCCGTGCGGCCATACAACATAGCCAGGCTATTCTTAATATAGCCTAATAATATTATCCTGTTTATTGTTGGATCATTGCTGGTAAAATACTTATTAAAAAATGGCGTGTTGATAACATCCCTTGCAATATTTTTATCTTCAATTAATTTATTGGCCAAAAGTAATTTAGTAAGTGCATTTCCATAGTCTCCGTTACTCAACAATGTATAGCCGAGGTCGCTCAGGATACTTGCCTGGTAAAATTTTTGATTTAATTTCTCTGCAATGGAGAAAGCAATATCAGCATAATAAATAGCGCTGTCCCTATTTACTTCTGAGTATTTTAATGCCAACTGACAAAAATTATTCAAACGAATTGTATCATTTTCTGCGGCTGAAGCAACAGAATAGTTAAGCAGGAAAAATATGATGACTAAATAACTTTTAATCTGTTTCATTATTGGATTTTAAAGTGTTATGCTAAATGTTGTTCCTTCTCCCTCCCTTGTCTCTACCTTCAACTCCCCACCATGCGCCTTCACAATATCATAAGCCAATGATAAACCCAAACCTGTTCCCTGCCCGGTTGTCCCTATAGCTATCGGGATGTTTGTAAAGAAGGGTCGAAAGATCTTGTTACTTTTCATATTATTCGAGTTTATCTGTTCATGTACGGAAATACTTAAATCATTTCCTGAAAAATATATTGTTCGTCATATTCAATTTGAAACTCATTTAACAACTCCAGGTACTCTCTCCTGAAGGTCTGCTTCTGATGATGTTCCTCCTGATTCTGAACATATTTATAAATCATGTCCACATCGCGCTGCCGGTAAGAAAATACACCATAACCTTCCTGCCACTCAAATCTTGCTTTTGTCAGATTATGGTCATTGATGTATTTGGATGTTTTTGCTTTTACGGTTTTCATCAATTCAGATACTGAAACAGCGGGCCTTAATCCAACGAAACAATGCATATGATCTTCCACACCATTAACGATGATGTTTTTGCACCCTGTTTCATTGATGAGGTTACCCATTACTCCCTGTACCTTCTCTCGCCAGGCTTTATCAAGCACTGCCGCCCTGTACTTTACTGCGAAAAACAATTGCAGGTAGATTTGGTGGTAGGTGTTCGCCATTTATTTCTTTTTAGTTATTTATCTTTTATATGAGTCGAGCCTACGGCTCTCCTGCTGATTGGTTCCTTGTCTTTACCACGGATGAAGTCCATGGTTACAAAATATAGTCGTGGCTACGCCACTGGTTTCCTAAAGTACGGCACTCCTTTACAGTATGCAGAGCCGTAGGCTCGATTTCATCTTATAACACCGGAATTAGTTCCGTGTCTTTACCACGGACTGAAGTCCATGGTTACAAAATATAGTCGTGGCTACGCCACTGGTTTCCTAAAGTACGGCACTCCTTTACAGTATGAAGAGCCGTAGGCT
>JANOCH010000565.1:0-3821 GCA_031412015.1 Chitinophagaceae bacterium | reverse complement strand
CATGGATGGTATGCCTGCCCGTCCGTCAGGCGGGGATGACAACAGTGGCACTATGGAAAATATAAAAATGGCAAAGGCAAACTTAGGGGCCATTAAAACCATTGATGCCGCTCAGCCCCCACGTACTGTTGTATATCATTTGTGTATAAGAGATACGATGGTAACCTTTGGAAAAAAATCAAAACGAGCCATTGCCGTAAATGGGCAAATCCCAATGCCTACGCTTACTTTCACCGAAGGTGATACAGCAGAAATTTGGGTGCATAATGAATTAAATGAAGAAACTTCCCTGCACTGGCATGGGCTCTTTTTACCGAACAAAATGGATGGTGTACCCTTCCTTACACAAATGCCCATAAAACCCGGCGCTACTTATTTGTATAAGTTTCCCATCATTCAGCACGGTACACATTGGTATCACAGCCATACCGGTTTACAGGAACAAATTGGAATGTATGGAGCGTTCATTATGAACAAAAGAAAAGAATGGGATATACCCACCATACCGGTTGTGATCAGTGAATGGACAGACATGAAACCCGAAGAAGTACATCGCAGCCTGAAAGCCGCCACCGATTGGTTTGCCATACAAAAAGGCAGTACACAAAGCTATGCAGAAGCTATAAAAAAAGGCCATTTTAAAACCAAATTAACCAACGAATGGAAACGGATGAACGCCATGGATGTGAGTGATGTGTTTTATGATAATTTTTTAATTAATGGTAAAAATCAGGCGGAGTACACACAATATAGGGCAGGTGATAAAGTGAGGTTAAGGATCGCAAATGCTGGTGCTTCAGATTATTTTTGGCTCACCTATGCCGGTGGAAAGATAACTGTAGTAGCCACTGATGGTAATGATGTAGAGCCCGTAGAAGTTGACCGGCTGATTATCGCAGTATCTGAAACCTACGATGTAGTGGTGACTATTCCTGCAGATAGCACCGCCTATGAATTTTTAGTAACACCCGAAGACAGAACAAAGTCCGCTTCCTTATGGTTGGGTAAAGGAATAAAACAACTGGCATCTCCCATACCTAAATTAAAATATTTTGCGGGCATGAAGATGATGAATGACATGATGGATATGAATGGTAACCTGGTACAAATGAAAGGGATGGAAATGACAAACCAGATCATGGATATGAATACGGTTATGTACCCGGAAATAACCGGCCCTGAAAATCCAAAGGATACCATGAATGCAGGAAGTATGGATATGCAGATGCCAGCCCCTTCTGAGGATGTTGATCATAGTGGTCACAACATGGCGGGTATGGCTCCCTCTCCTTTGGAGCAATCGAGTGAAACGAAGGTTGGGAGCGTAGCTCCGGGGGGTGAGGTCGATATTGTCACCCTTAATTATGCCATGCTACGGGCTCCTGAAAAAACCACGCTGCCTGCCGGGCCCTGGAAAGAATTGAAATTTGACCTCACGGGAAATATGAACCGTTATGTATGGAGCCTTGATAATAAAGTTGTTTCAGAATCAGATAAAATACTCATAAAAAAAGGAGAGAATATCCGGATCATCCTTTTCAATAACAGCATGATGCGCCACCCCATGCACCTGCACGGCCATGATTTCAGGTTGCTGAGCCAGCAGGGTGAATACGCTATTATGAAAAATATAATAGACATTATGCCCATGGAAAAAGATACTTTGGAATTTGCAGCAAATGAACCGGGCGGCGATTGGTTTTTTCATTGTCATATCCTATACCACATGATGAGTGGCATGGGACGTGTGTTTAGTTACGATAATCCCTTGGTTGAGAAAACAGATATTACCAATCCGAAACTAGCCCGCCGTGGCCTGAATGCTGATGATAAAAGATTTCATTTGATGGGTAGGGCAGCATTGGAAAGTAATGGGAGTGAAGGTGAATTTATGTTGGCACAAACCCGTTGGAGATTGAGCACGCTCTGGCATTTAGGCTTTCATGACAGGCATGGCTACGAAAGCGAAACCATGCTTGGCCGCTATATAGGCAGAAACCAATGGCTATTTCCTTATGTAGGTTTTGATTATCATTTTAAAAAAGAGGGTGGCCCCAAAAACATTTTTGGGGGCGAAGAAAAAAACTGGTTTGGCCAAACCAGTAATAAAACCAAACGGGCAACGATAGTAGCCGGCGTTGCTTATACTTTACCCATGTTGTTTATAGCCGATGCAAGAGTTGACGGTAATGGTAAATTCCGATTCCAATTTGGCAGGGAAGATATACCCATTACCAGCCGTTTGCGTTTTGCTATGATGATAAACACTGATAAAGAATACATGGCGGGGTTCAGGTATATCGTTACAAAATATGTTAACCTCTCTACGCATTATGATAGTGATATGGGCTTAGGAGCAGGTATTACAATTACTTACTAATTAGGTTTGAGATTTAGTTCCTTAATAAATTATGTGTGAATGATGCAATCATTTACCGGAATTGTGTAATGCTATACGGTATTTTGAGTTTAAATTCATATGTGGAGTAATCATTTAGCAACTATAGAAAATGAAAAGAGAAAAATCATTTTCTATCCTGACCAAAGTCATTGTTTTAACCTCTTGCCAGGTGCATATTTACAACATGCAGCTATTCTTAATTGGCTAACGGGTTTGTACTGTGGTATCTGAATTTTGAGCATTAATAAATCAAACAATAATTTGAGGAAGCAAACAAACTGGTATGTAATTACAGGAGGCCCGGCTTCAGGTAAAACTACTACCGTTAACCTGCTGAAAGAAAGGGGATACATAACAACCTTTGAACATGCCCGGCATTACCTGGATACACAGCGCCTGAAGGGAAGAACAATAGAGGATGTCAGGAAACAGCAGGCAGCATTTCAATTGGGCGTTTTAGATATGCAAATCGAACAGGAGAATCAAATCTCCCCGGATGTGCAGGTCTTTCTTGACCGTGCAATTCCGGATGCACTTGCTTACTATCGTTTTTTAAATCTTCCGGCAGATGAAAAATTAACAGCCGCATTGCTCACCGTTTCTTACAAAAAAGTTTTCATTCTAGATTGCCTGCCAATAGTGAAAGATTATGCCCGGACTGAAGATGCGGTAGCACAGAAAAAAATACATGCATTACTTGTGGAGGTTTACGAATCTCTGGGATTTCCAATCGTTCAGGTTCCTTTGCTTGGGCCGGAAGAACGGGTAGATTTCATTTTAAATAATCTTGAGTTGTGAAAACGATAACAGAAAACATACGCATTCACCCCACTATCAAAAATGATTTTACGTTTCATACAACAACTATTGAAGAGGCTACGGAATTACTTAAAAGCGATATAGAAAACGGCTTAAGCATAGAAGAAGCTAAAGAAAGGCTTGAGCATTTCGGATTAAACACAATCCCCGAAGCAACGGCTATCAGTCCATTGCGGATATTGCTAAACCAGTTTAAAAGCCCTATTGTTTTTCTATTGCTGTTTGCAGCAGGCATGTCTTTCGTTTTCAAAGAATGGCTGGATGGCATTGCCATTTTATTGGTTATCATCATCAATGCGGCAATAGGCTTCTACATGGAGTTTAAGGCGCATAAGTCTGTGGCGGCTTTAAAGAAACTCTCTTCTATACCCGCAAAGGTAGTTCGTGGTGGAAAATTGTTTGAGATCAACGCTGAAGAAATAGTACCGGGCGATATTGTGTTTACCGAAGCAGGGGATATGATACCTGCAGATGGCAGAATATATAAGTCTACACAATTGCTGATTGATGAATCAGCACTCACGGGAGAGTCAGTGCCCGTTGAGAAAAAGGATTCAGTTCTTGATGAGTCAGCCATCCTAGGCGACCGAACCAATATGGC
>JANOCH010000564.1:0-12164 GCA_031412015.1 Chitinophagaceae bacterium | reverse complement strand
GATGAAATTTTTGGCGGCTACCGCAGGTATGTTCCTTTTGCTAAGTATGATTTCTTTAACCCGGGGTTCCTGGTTAAAAATATTGCATCACTTGCCCATGTAGTGTTACCTGTTCCTGATAATAAAAAAAGTAAATACAATTATATATATCGCCTTGCCGACCTGGCAAGGAAGAATGGTCTTGATACTTATTTGTCTGCTACCATCGACAGTTTTGAAGGAGTGGAACAATATTTAACGGGCAATGAAGATGTTCTAAGACAAGTCAAACAGGATTTCGGGGCGATCAATCAAACGGGCCTTACCGGTTTGCAGAAGATCATGAACCTCGATTTCGATAATATACTGGCCGGTAATTTATTAGTAAAAATGGATATTGCCACCATGGCCCACTCGCTGGAAGGCAGAAGTCCTTTATTGAGCAAAGACTTATTGGAATATGTACCCTCTTTGCCTGATTCATTTAAAATCAAAGGACAGCAAACAAAATACCTGTTAAGAAAACTGGCAGAAAAGTATTTGCCAACGGATCTCATCAATCAGCCTAAAAGAGGATTTGAGATACCATTAAAAAAATGGATCGATGGAGAATTAAAGGAACTGATAGCTTCTTATATTTTAAATAGCAATGCTTATTGCAGGAATTTTGTGCAACCTTCTTTTACTGACAACCTGTGGCAACGCAAAATAAAAACCGGGGACGAAAAAAGAGCAAAGATGATCTGGACATTGTTTGCAATGGAAGTGTGGTATAAAAAATGTTATTTAAAAAATGGCTAAGATCATAAGAGTGACGACGGTGCCTATGGCACTAAAGGTTTTATTAAGAGGGCAAATGCGGTATATGAAAAAAGCCGGCTTCGAGGTAATAATGGTTAGCGCGGATGGCGAGGAGCTGGAAGATGTCTTGAAATATGAGGGATGTCCGCATCATCTTGTTCCGATGACGAGAAAGATCACACCCGTGGCAGATAGCCGATCTCTCTGGAAACTCTACCGGTTTTTAAAGAAAGAAAAGCCCGATATCGTTCATTCGCATACACCCAAGGCTGGTTTAATAGCCATGCTGGCGGCCAAATTCGCGGGAGTAAAAATAAGAGTGCATACTATTGCCGGCTTGCGTTTTATGACATCCACAGGATTTACCCGGAAGATCCTTATCCGGATGGAAAAGATAACAGCTGCCGCGGCGACCCATGTATGGCCTAATAGTATGTCCTTGTTAAAATATATCCAGGAGAATAGCCTTGTCAGTGACGGCAAACTGGAAGTAATTGGCAAAGGATCCAGTAATGGAATTGATCTTACCCGTTTTACAAGAATGGCTTTGTCCCGGGAAGGAATTCAAAAAGCGAAACAGGCCATATCTTACGATCCTTCCCTGACCTATATCCTTTCGGTAGGAAGAATTGTAAAAGATAAAGGCATTAGTGAGTTGGCAAAGGCTTTTGCTTCATTGTATAAGGATAATGGTAATCTGCGTCTTGTATTAGTCGGTACATTTGAAGAAAAACTGGATCCCTTAGATGTGGAAGTAATGAAGTTGGTTAAAACCCATCCTGGGATCATACTGGCCGGTTGGCATGATGAAGTCGAATATTTTATGTCTATAGCTAATATATTGGTACACCCTTCCTACCGGGAAGGCTTTCCAAACGTTGTCCTGCAGGGGGGAGCGATGGAATGCCCTGTTGTTTGCTCCCGCATAGAAGGAAATATTGATATCGTTGATGAAAACATAAATGGCCTGATTTTCACATCCGGTGATGAGAACGACCTGTGTCAGAAATTAAAGCAGGCTATTGGTGAACCGGCAGCGATGAAACAAAGAGCGGCATTATTAAGAAAGAAAATTGAAGAAAATTTCGACCGTATTTTTGTACAGGAGCAATTAAAACAAAAATATGAGTTCTTGTTGGAGAGTGTTAAGCGATAATTACCATTAAAGAGAAGTAAGAAAAATGAATGAAATGAAAATTTTGTTTATTGGGAAAGAAGGAGATAGCTTTTCTAAAACAGCGGCTGACTTTTTGCAGTTGCATTTTAAGGAATCAGTAATTGTTTTCTCAAAACGAGCAGACCCTTTTCCAATCTATTTACACGAATGGGAAGGAGATATTATCATATCATACCTGGCACAGTGGATAATACCCGACAGCCTGTTACAAAAAGCTAAAAGGGCTGCGATTAATTTTCACCCCGGACCACCTGAGTATCCCGGTATTGGCTGTACCAACTTTGCGATATACAATAAAGAAAAGGAATTCGGTATTACCTGCCATCATATGATGGCAAAAGTGGATAGCGGGTCAATAATTGAAGTGCGGAGATTTCCGGTGTTTGAAAATGATACTGTTTATTCTATTACACAGCGTTGTTATACGGAGATTCTACATTTGTTTTATAAGTTGATCAGTGATATGTTGAGAGGCGAGTCTTTACCGAAAAGCTATGAAAGCTGGACAAGAAAGCCATACACCCGGAAACAGCTTAATGAACTTTGTGAACTGAAGTCTGGTATGAATAAGGAGGAAATTGATCTTAGAATTAAAGCAACTACGTATGGAACTAAGGTATGGGCACATATGAAAAGCGAAGAAATAAATACGACGTATTCTTCCTATAAAAAGTGAGGTGATATTCCGCTATAAGATTTCATTTTTATTTGTTTTTTTTACTATCAGAAATCCAAACCAAATGAAATCCACCCTAAAAAAACCGGTTGCGGTAGTGGGCTATTCCGGACACTCCTATGTTATCATTGATATTCTTTTAAATGCAGGACGGATAGTAACCGCTTATTGCGACTCAGAACAAAAAGAAAAAAATCCTTACCACCTCACCTATCTTGGTAAAGAAAGTGAATCACTTTCCTTCCTGAAATCCTTCGATTATTTTATCGGTGTTGGTCATAACGGGATACGGAAGAAAATTTTCACCCAGCTTAAAGAACAATTAGGAAACCCGGTCAACGCCATTCATCCCAGCGCCATTATTTCGGCGTCAGTAGAAATGAATCACGGTATCATGATCTCGGCAAATGCCACTATTAATCCTCTTGTTACACTTGGCCAGGGTGTTATTTGTAATACTTCCTGCAGTATTGATCATGAATGTTTAATTGAAGATTTTGCACATATAGCGCCAGGCGCAGTTTTATGCGGTAATGTCCGTATTGGAGCTGGTACATTTGTGGGCGCCAATGCGGTGATAAAACAAGGAGTATCGGTGGGAAGAAATGTTATGATCGGCGCCGGTACGGTTGTTATCAAAGATGTTCCGGATAATACTACGGTCGTTGGCAATCCACAAAGAATCCTGCAAAAGGAAGAGCAACGCAAATTGGCAGCCTGAGTCAACTCTAAATCCTATATTTGCAGCAGCATTTTTGAAAATTAAAAAATTGAATAGCATGTGTAACCACACATGCTATTGTTTTATATGATTGCCACCAAAGAAGAACAATTTGCCAGGCTGATATCCCCGGTCAATTTTTTCCTGCATTTATCCCGGAAGGCGTATGCAAAATATCTTGAGAATAAAATATTTTTGCATGCCAAAAATATACGGGCCGCCAATGAAAAGGTGTGTAGCTTGCTGGAGGAATTTCCGGAATTGTTGCCGGATGAATTATTCCCTGATGCAATTGAGCTGCTGAATCATTATGGAATATGGATGGCACAGTTTGACGAGCATGAACTTCGGATACAACCCAAACTGGATGAATTGTTCATTTTTCATCATCTTGACAACCAATCTGCTTTTCCCAAAACAGCAGAGCAACATTTTTTTGATTATTATAACCAGGTAAAAAAAGAAATTATTTTATGATTAACCGTGTTTTAGTTACCGGCGGGGCCGGTTACATCGGATCAGTTCTCGTTCGCATTTTGTTGGAAAAAGGATACACCGTAAGGGTAATGGATTCATTAAAATTTGGCGGCGACGCATTGTATGATGTGTCACAGCACCCCAGGTTTGAGTTTATTAAAGGAGATATCCGCAATGATGAAGACGTAGACAAAGCACTTAAAGATGTAGATGCCCTTGCTCACCTGGCCGCCATAGTGGGCGATCCGGCTTGCTCCAAATTTTCAGATGAGGCGAAGGAGGTAAACTGGACGGCTTCTGTTTCACTTTTTGAAAAAGCTGAAAAAGCCGGTCTTCATCGATTTGTTTTTGCTTCGACTTGCAGTAATTATGGTAAAATGGATGACCCTAATTCTTATGTGGACGAAAACTCCGAGTTGCGACCCGTTTCATTATACGCGGAATTGAAAGTTAAGTTTGAGAATTACTTGCTTAATGAAAGAAAAGATGCTAATATATGCGCTACCGCTCTCCGGTTTTCAACGGTGTATGGATTTTCACCCCGGATCCGTTTTGATCTGACGGTAAATGAATTTACCCGCAATGTTTGCCTTACCGGTGAGCAAGAAATATGGGGACCCCAGTTTAGCCGCCCTTACTGTCACGTAGATGACCTGGCCAGGGCCGTTGTAATAGCACTGGAAGCACCAGTAGAAAAAGTAAAGGCCAATGTATTTAACGTGGGGGATACCACTGAGAATTACAGCAAGCGGATGCTGATGGAGGAGATACAAAAGCAAATGCCGTCGGCAAAAGCTATTTATGTAGAGAAAACAGAAGATCCAAGGGACTATCGCGTGAATTGTGATAAGATCAAAGCAGACCTGGGCTTTACTATTACCAAGAAAGTTCCGGATGGCATTCGGGAGATCATGAAACTGATGAACAGCGGTATGATCACGGATGCACATTCGCAGAAATTCAGAAATATATAATGTAAAGCCAATAAGTACCTGGTAAAGTTGAGGGAACGTAATTTTTCAACTTTCTAACCCGTTAACTTTTTAACTTGACTTAATTATGCTTCTTCTTTCAGGCCCCAATATCGCCGGTAATGAATGGAAATATGTAAAAGAATGCCTTGATACCGGTTGGGTTTCTTCCGTTGGTGCTTTTGTTACGCAATTTGAAAACATGGTTGCCGAATTTGCCGGATGCAAATACGGTGTGGCCACCAGCAATGGTACCGCGGCGCTGCAAATTGCTTTACAATTAGCAGGAGTGCAACGAAACGAATATGTGATAGTGCCGAATGTTACGTTTATCGCATCAATTAATTCAATCAAATACACCGGTGCTGACCCCATTCTTATTGATGTGGATACAGCAACCTGGCAAATGGACCTGGCTCTCCTGGAAGATTTCTTAAAGAATGAAACTGCCGAAAAAAATGGTACCCTGGTTTATAAGAAAGATGGCAGGACCATCCGTTGTATAATGCCGGTGCATGTACTGGGGAATATTTGTGATATGGACCTGCTTGTAAGGCTGACCAATCAGTATAAGTTGAAAATGGTAGAGGACTCAACGGAATCACTCGGATCGTACTATAAAGGAAAGCATACCGGGGGATTTGGGCTGATGGGCTGTTTTAGTTTCAATGGAAATAAAATTATCACTACGGGTGGTGGCGGCGTGATCGTAACCAACGACGAAGAATTGGCAAAAAAAGCCAAGCACCTCACTACCCAGGCCAAGAGCGATCCTTTTGAATATGTACATGATGAGATCGGGTACAATTTTCGCCTGGTAAATGTATTGGCGGCCATGGGAGTGGCGCAAATGGAATTATTGCCTTCCTTTATAAAGCGCAAAAAAGAAATCGATGCATTATATAAAAAAGAATTGGAGGGTGTTGGTGATATCAGGTTTCAAAAAGTGGAGAATGATGTAGATCCTAATTGCTGGTTGTTTACGATCATGACCGAAAAGCAAAAGGAAGTACTGAAAGTGTTAAACGATAATAAAATGCAATCCCGTCCTTTTTGGGTGCCGATGAATAAGTTGAAGATGTTTAAAGACGATGTGTATTACAATAACAATGACAAGTCGGACTACATCTATCAGCGCTGTCTCAGCATTCCCTGCTCTACCTATATTACAGATGAGGAGGTGAAGGCGGTCGCGGAAGAGATCAGGTCAGTATATTAAATCATTTTATAAGTAGAAAAAACCTCTCATCTTTGAGAGGTTTTTAATTTTGACGATATGTATCTATTCATTAAGCGCTTCTTTGATATTATTTTTTCCCTGGCAGGTCTTGTTGTTTTATCTCCTTTGCTGATCCCCATCATTATTATCCTAAAACTTACAGGGGAGCATGAAGTATTCTTTTTTCAAAAAAGGATCGGGTATAAAAACAGGGAATTTGATATCTGGAAGTTCGCTACCATGTTAAAAAACAGTGCTTCAATAGGAACGGGGGAAATTACCCTTCGAAATGATCCCCGGGTGACTAAAATGGGAAAATTCCTCCGGATCACTAAGATCAACGAACTTCCTCAACTGATAAATGTTTTAATTGGAGACATGAGCCTGGTGGGGGCAAGACCCCTGATGAAAAAGAGTTTTGATCACTACCCGGAAGATGTTAAACAGGTGGTTTATAATACTTCCCCGGGTATCACTGGCATCGGCTCCGTTATATTCAGGGATGAAGAAAAACTGATTTCAGAAAGTAAAGATATACATGCTGCTTACAGGGAAATATTTGGTTACAAAGGCGAGGTGGAAAAATGGTACCAGCGGCATATTTCTTTTTTCACTGATTTTATGATCCTTTTCCTGACTGGCTGGTGTATTGTTTTTTCAAAAAGCAACCTGGTCTACAAGATTTTTCCTTCTTTGCCCAGAAGAAAATTTTAGATGTAAAGGCAGCATTGAAAGGCAATAAATAAAAAGCTAATTTCGGAAATAGTTAGTAGCAAACAATATGTTCAAATTTTTTTCGAAGTCCAAGGCAAAAAGCGAGAAAGTAGACTTCTCTGTTTTTAAGACGGATATGCACTCCCACCTGCTCCCGGGGATTGATGATGGCGCCGATGATATCGAAACCTCGGTGGAGCTAATCCGGGGAATGAGCGAGTTAGGCTATTCAAAGCTGATCACCACACCACATATCATCTGGGATATGTATCGAAACACCCCGGAAATTATAAATGCTAAACTTGACCTTGTAAGAGCTGCCATTAAAAAAGAAGGGATCGATGTGGAAATTCACGCAGCCGCGGAATATTTTTTAGATGAGCATGTAGAGGATTTATTGAAGAAAAAGGAGCCACTATTAACGGTTAGCGGAAACAAAGTGCTGACGGAATTTTCTATGGCCTTTCCGTCAATGAATATCAAGGACGCCCTGTTTGAAATGGCGATGCAAGGATACCAGCCAATCATTGCTCACCCCGAGCGTTATATTTACCTGCAGCAGAATAAAGAATTTTATATGGAGTTGAAGGATATTGGTTGTTTGTTCCAGCTAAACCTTTTATCGGTGGCGGGCTACTATGGCCGCTCTGTAAAAGACCTTGCCGAATACCTGCTGGCCAACGATTTTTATGACCTGGTCGGAACGGATCTACATAATTTTCATTACCTCGAGGGGCTACGGCAGATGACGATGAGCAATACACTGAAAAAATTAATTGAATCAGGCCGCCTTATCAACTCCGCTTTGTAGTAAGGCAAATCGGAAAAAAATAAGTGGTATGCTTTCGTTATTTTTTGCTGAACCTTTTAATAATCCGGTTGTAATAGGATAATATGAATGCTTTTACCATAAAAGATCTTGAAAATCTGTCGGGAATAAAGGCCCATACGATTCGTATGTGGGAGCAACGGTATAATTTTTTGAAGCCACAGCGTAGTTGTACCAATATCCGCTATTACAGCAATGATGAACTAAAAACTATACTCAATATCGCATTGCTGAATAAGTATGGATACAAAATTTCCCATATTGACAGGATGCAGCCCAGTGAGATAAGCGAAAAGATCCTTGCTCTTCGTGATGTCGAAGCCATCCAGGAAAGAATCATCAATGAGCTCGTCCGGGAGATGGTGGAGTTGCAAACTGAAAAATTTGAAGTAACGCTTAACCGGTATATAAAGGAGAAAGGGATTGAAAAAACTGTAAAAGAGATCATTTTTCCATTCCTGGAAAAAATCGGGATATTATGGCAAACCGGTCATATAATGCCTGCACAGGAACATTTTGTTACCAATATCATTCGGCAAAAACTTATTGTCGCTATCGATTCATTGCCTGGTAACCCGCAGGGCAAGACCTGTATTTTATTTTTGCCGGAAGGCGAATATCATGAGTTAGGGCTTTTATTTCTCAGTTACCTTGTAAAAAGCCATGGTGCAAGAGCCCTGTATCTTGGTGCTAATGTACCTATGCGGGACCTAGAAAGTATCATCCTGGCAATGAAACCTGAGATGGCTTTTGTTCATCTGACCACCACTTCGGCGAACTTCAATTTTGAGAAATTCCTGCGTATAATTGATCAGAAAAGCAACAAAATCCCAATTATCATCTCTGGCTATCCCACCAGCAATTATCATAAGGAGATCCCACCTTCTGTTACGTTCAAGAGAACCTTCGGGGAGATGATGGAATTTATCGAAGCGATTTAAAAGGCTGGAAAGCGAAAAGCCGGCCTAAATTTGCAATTCCTTAAGAAAAAAGATTTTTTTGCTAATTTTATTTTGTTTAACTTTACGTCCAATAAAATTCAACAAAATGTCTGCGAAAGAATTCAATCAGGTGTTGCTGGAAAATGCGGATTTTCTCAAACCCTTTGCCGTTAACCTGACGAAAGACAGCGAAGCTGCGAATGATCTGTTCCAGGAAACCCTCTATAAGGCACTGGCCAACCAGGAAAAATATAATGTAGGTACCAATATTAAAGCGTGGTTGTTTACCATCATGCGTAATATTTTTATCAATGATTATCGCCGTAAAGCGAAACAAAAAACGGTTTTTGATAATTCCGCTAATGATTATCTCATCAATTTAAAACAGGCTTCAGTTAGCAATGCAGCGGAGAGTAGTTTAAGGATGAAGGAAATTACAGAAGCGATTCATCAATTGCCGGAAATATTTAAGACTCCATTCCGCCTTTATTTTGACGGATATAAATACCAGGAGATCGCTGATGTGTTAGCAGAACCCTTAGGTACAGTCAAAAGCCGGATCCACTTTGCCCGAAAACTATTAAAAGAACGCCTCACGAGGTATTAATATAAAATGATTGATTAGTGGCAGATAAAACTGTAATAGTCATTGGTAGTGGCTTTGCCGGGTTATCGGCCGCTTCTTTTATGGCCAAGCAAGGCTGGCAAGTTACTGTGCTTGAAAAGAATTCAACGCCCGGTGGCCGTGCCTGCCAGTTAAAAGCGAATGGTTTTGTCTTCGATATGGGTCCCAGTTTTTACTGGATGCCTGATGTTTTTGAAAGGTATTTTGAACAATTTGGAAAGAAAACAACTGACTACTATTCGCTTCGGCGGCTGGATCCATCCTACCGTATTTATTGGAATGACGGTTTCACTGACCTTCCTGCCGACTATAACGCATTAAAAAATGTTTTTGAGTCAATTGAGCCCGGAAGTGCTGTAAAGCTTGAGAAGTATTTGAAAGGGGCGGCCTTTAAATATGACCTGGGTGTTCAGAAAATGGTGTATAAACCTGGTTTATCTGTTACTGAATTCATGGACTGGGAAATAATGAAAGGTGTTTTTAAGCTCGATGTTTTTACCTCTATCAAAAAGCATATTCAGAAATATTTTGATCACCCAAGATTAAGGCAGATCATGGAATTCCCGGTTTTATTCCTCGGTGCTTTACCTGAAGATACACCGGCCTTGTACAGCCTTATGAATTATGCTGATATTAAAGGAGGTACCTGGTATCCTGAAGGTGGTATGTACGCGGTGGTGCAGGGTATGTATAAGCTGGCATTGGAGCTAGGTGTAAATTTTCATTTTGACGAAGAGGTAAAAGAAATAGTAATTGAAAATGGAGTCGCTAAAAAAGTACTGACGAATAAAAATGAATATGAATCTGTTACCGTCATTAGCGGTGCGGATTACCATTTTACCGAAACAAAACTATTGTCAGTACAATATCAAAGCTATTCGACTAACTATTGGGATAAAAGAGTGATGGCCCCTTCCTGCCTGATGTATTATGTTGGTCTGAATAAACGATTAAAGAATATTCAGCACCATTCTCTTTTTTTTGATGTCCCTTTTGAAGAACACGGAAAAGAGATCTACAAAAAGCCACAATGGCCAACTGACCCGTTATTCTACACAAGTATTGCTTCAGCCACCGATCCTTCCGTTGCACCAGCAGGCTGTGAGAATATTGTATTTCTTATTCCTGTGGCGTCCGGGCTTGAAGGTGATACCGAAGAGTTGAGAGAGAAATATTTTCAAATGATCATAAAACGCATGGAACAGAATATTGGAGAATCTATTCTGGATGCTATTACGTATAAAAGAATGTACTCAGTAAGTGACTTCGCAAAGGACTATAACTCGTTCAGGGGTAATGCCTATGGATTAGCCAATACATTGCGGCAGACATCGCTGTTGCGGCCGTCCTGCAGGAGTAAGAAAGTAAAAAATCTTTTTTATACCGGGCAGTTAACCGTACCCGGGCCTGGCGTACCACCCAGTTTGATCAGCGGAGAAGTAGTAGCAACTGAAATAAATCATTTATACTAACAATTTTCTTTAACTTAAAGCGATGCTTTATCTATTTCATAGCGCCAGTGAAAATTGCAGCAGGGCTGTAACTAAGAAATACAGCACCTCATTCTGTTCTGCTATCGGTCTTTTGCATAGGGATCTCCGGGCTCCTATTTTTAATATTTATGGATTTGTTCGTCTAGCGGATGAAATTGTGGATACATTTCATGATTACGACAAGTCTTTATTACTGGAGGAATTTAAAAAAGATACCTGGGATGCCATTCAACGCGGTATTAGCCTTAACCCGATCCTTCATAGTTTCCAGATGACGGTGAATCAATACCAGATCGACCTGAAACTGATCGATGCTTTTTTTCACAGTATGGAGATGGACCTTTCAAAAAAAGAATATAATAAAACCGAGTACGGAGAATATATCTATGGGTCGGCCGAAGTGGTAGGCCTGATGTGCCTGAAGGTTTTTTGTGAAGGAAAAGAAGATATTTGCCAGCAGCTAACAGCTTCCGCCAAATCATTGGGAGCGGCTTTTCAGAAAGTTAATTTTCTGCGGGATTTGAAGGCTGACAAGGAGGGACTGTCAAGATTGTATTTCCCTGGCTGTGATTTTGATAATTTTACCGAAGCAGATAAAAGGCAAATAGAAGATGATATTCAAAATGACTTTAAAGCGGCATTCCATGGTGTAAAACAGTTGCCGTTGAAAGCGAGATTCGGTGTGTACGTGGCCTATAAATATTATTTTTCCCTGTTTAAGAAAATTAAACGTCTGCAACCTGCTCATATACTGGCTCAACGTATTCATATTCCTAACTACTACAAAGCCCTGATCATTCTAAGAGCAGGTGTTAAAAATCAATTGAGGCTACTTTGATATGATAAAAAATGTGATACTGGTCAACGAAAAAGACGGGGTAATCGGTAGTATGGAGAAACTGGAAGCCCATAAAAAGGGATTGCTTCACAGGGCTTTTAGTATTTTTGTGTTCAATTGCCGTGGCGAGATGCTGATGCAGCAGCGGGCCATTGATAAATATCATAGCGGGGGATTATGGACCAATGCCTGTTGCAGCCACCCGCAGCCGGGCGAAGAAACAGCGGAGGCCGCAAAAAAAAGGTTGAAAGAGGAAATGGGTTTTGAAATTCCGGTCACAAAAATTTTTGATTTTGTGTATAAAACGGAATTTGATAATGGTTTGACTGAATACGAATTTGATCATGTATTTGTTGGTGAGTATGATGGCACAGTTGATTATGACAAAGAGGAAGTGATGGATAGTTGTTACAAGTCAATGCAGGAGGTCAGCGATTCATTAAAAAGTCATCCGGAGCAATACACCGCCTGGTTTCACCTTGCATATCCTAAAATTGAAACATGGTGGAAGGAAGTTTATAAAACCAGGGTTGCATAATGACAGTCATTATATACATAGGTATTTTCCTGGCTACATTCATCATCATGGAAGGTATAACCTGGCTTACTCATCGCTACGTCATGCATGGGTTCCTTTGGTATTTGCACAAGGATCATCACAAGGTGGAACCAGGCTTTTTTGAAAAGAACGACGCCTTTTTTG
>JANOCH010000563.1:0-3238 GCA_031412015.1 Chitinophagaceae bacterium | reverse complement strand
CACCCGTCAACTGCTGGCTCGTGGTTACCGTTACGACTCCTTCCGTTCCGTCATGCTGTGATTCTATGTTCTGAATAGTTAACACATAAGGTGACGGAACAGATAAAGAGGCTGTAATGGATTCCGAAGTACTGTTCACTCCACTTTCTGGTATCAGTCCTTTTTCAATCATGACTTTGGCCACAAAATCCTTGTCCTCTGATCTCAACCCCGTAATACGAACAGAGATCTTATTATCAACCGACGCGGTGATCAAATTAAAATCAACCTTTTTTCCATCCACTTCCACTGTCAATTTATCTTTCAGGTCTTCCGGCTTAATACGGTAGTTGAAAAACAGGTCCAGTTGAGGAAGGGCCGCTGTACTGCTCTCCCCTATCCAAACCACCTGTGAATTATCCAATGTAAGATCGGGTGTATGAAACTCTATTTTATCAGCTTCGTTTACGTCATTGTACTTGCTGAACTTCAATACTGCTTTTTTAATGGTCGCTTTATAACTGGTAGCCGGACTTAACGGTTGCGAGGGAGAAAAAACCAATTGATCCGGGCTTTCCCATCGAAATTTTCCCTTTATACCAGGTTCAAAAGAAATATAGTCGGTGGAATCCCAGGCATTGAGCATGGAATCTTTCACCATGCTTTGGTTGAACCTGAAAACCAGGTTTCCTAACTGGGGCACTTCGCCTTTGGCATTGGTGTACGAAAGACTGACCGAATTTTTGCTACAGGCTGATAAAAAAATTGTCCCGGCGATAAGCGGAACAAGTAAGCGGTTGATGCGCATATAAAGATTGGTTGAATGGTATGATTAGAAACGAGAAGATAAAGAAATCCGATGAACCAAAAAATTTGGCTGCTTGTTCTTTTTTCACATAAAAGACTTGCCCGGTCAGGAGCAAAAAAATATGGTTGCTGCAACAACTAAGGAGGGATGTCTTTCGTTGGTTGACCGGTAAAAAAACCGTCAGGAGAGAGAGCTGAATAGTCCATATAGACTAAGAAGAATTAGAATAGAAAGGTAATATAGTTGTGAATGGGTTTACAAATTTTGGTAGATAAATATTTGTTAAGTGCAGCCGGGCAGGTATGTCATACTTTAAAAGTATGGCATACCTTCATAACCAAGTTTCAAAGCAACATGGAGTTTTTCGAAAATGAGCTGTACCATATTTACAACCGGGGCAACAACCGGCAACCTATTTTTTTTAAGCCTGACAATTACCTCTATTTTTTGAAGAAAGTCAGGAAGTTCATTTTACCACATTGTGATATGTTAGCTTATTGCCTGATGCCGAATCATTTTCATTTCCTTATTTCTGCAGACAGTCGGACTGTCGCGACAAAGTTGATCGGAGATCAGCACCGGAATATTTTGTCAGAAGGAGTCCGTAATCTTTTACAGACTTATACAAAAGCCATTAATAAACAAAACGATACTACCGGTTCTCTGTTTCAACAAAATACAAAAGCAAAATGCCTGTCAAAGGGTGGCAAAAATTACGACTATGTATGTATGCATTATATTCATCAAAATCCTATGAAAGCAAACCTTGTTAGAAAGATGGAAGACTGGAATTACTCTTCATTTAAAGATTACTGTGGACTGAGAAACGGAACTTTATGCAACAAAGAATTGGCTGCCCGACTACTTGGGATAAATCTGAAAACGTTTTATACTGACTCATATCAGTTTATTAGTGATGATGAAATAGAAAATCTCTTTTAAGGTATGCCATACCCGGGAGGTATGGCATACCGACAATTGGTAGCAGAAAGCCAACATGAAAGTAAAAATCACCAAACAACACGTCTTTAAGTTCCTGAAACGATCCGGCATCGTCGTTCTTAGCATCTTTGCTTTATTCTTATTGCTCAACCTTCTTTTCCCACTACCTGATAAAATAGAATACTCAACGCTGGTTACGGACAATAAAGGCGAACTCATCAACGGCTACCTGACCAAAGACGAGAAATGGCGAATGAAAACGGAATTGGATGAGATATCGCCCTTACTACGAAAAACGATCATCGCCAAAGAAGATAAATATTTCTATTCCCACCCGGGTGTAAATCCATTGGCCATCACCAGGGCTTTTTTAAAAAATATATTCCGGATGAAACGAACCTCCGGCGCCAGCACCATCACCATGCAGGTGGCAAGGGCATTGGAACCCGGTAAAAGAAATATCTGGAGCAAGATCAGGGAAAGCTTCCGGGCATTTCAGTTGGAATGGAAATATGATAAAGATGAGATACTGCAGTTATACCTGAACCTGGTGCCCTATGGAGGAAATATCGAAGGGGTTAAGGCCGCATCTTTTTTATATTTCAAAAAGAACCCGGATCATTTATCGCTGGCGGAGATCACAGCTTTAAGCATTATTCCCAACAGACCATCGTCCTTAGTGATCGGGAAAAATAACGATCTGATCGTTAATGAAAGAAACCGTTGGCTTCAAAAATTCGCGGATGAAAAAGTTTTTTCCAACAAAGAAATTGAAGACGCACTGGCGGAACCTTTAACTGCGACGAGAGGTGTCGTGCCACATTACGTCCCGCATCTCGCTTATAAACTAAAAAAACAAGGCAGCCTGCTGATCAAAACGACCATCAACATCAATACACAACTAAAAACGGAAAAGATAGTTGAAGACTACGTAAGAGCACAACGTTTACGCAATATTAAAAATGCAGCCGTTGTGATCATTGATAATAAAACACAGCGGGTGATCAGCTATGTCGGTTCGTCGAATTTTTCAGATACTACTGACGGTGGGCAAGTTAACGGCGCCAATGCTGTTCGCCAACCAGGAAGCACACTCAAACCCTTACTCTACGCCATGTGTTTTGATGAAGGCTTGCTAACCCCTAAAACCGTCATGACAGATGTTGCGGTTAACTACGAAGGTTATGCACCGGAGAACTATGATAAAAAATTCAACGGCTATATAACTACAGAATATGCGCTGGAACATTCTTTAAACATTCCGGCCGTAAAAAGTCTAAAGCTATTTGGGCATGATAAACTGATACAAAAATTATCTTCATGCAATTTTAAACAGGTTCAGAAAGACCAGCGAAAGCTTGGACTATCGATGATACTGGGCGGGTGCGGCACTACTCTGGAAGAACTGACGGGTTTGTTTGCTGCCTTCGCCCATAACGGCGTTTATGTTGCACCCTCCTATTTGCAAGGCGATACTATCCGTCAAAAAAAAGTGGTAATAAGCCCTGC
>JANOCH010000562.1:0-3260 GCA_031412015.1 Chitinophagaceae bacterium | reverse complement strand
GATCCATCGCTTTTCCAGAAACCTTCCTGCGGGCCCCGGTTCTTATTTGAAGCATAGGGATAACCAACCCTGAAAAAAATAAACCCTCCGGATTCTATAAGATTAACAGGTCGTGCCAAATCGTAAAGTACTCCACCATTGATATCCTTCAATAGCTTGAAAGGCTGACCAAATACGTTTGATTGAACAGATAAAGCAATAAAAAAAAAAGTAGCTAAAGGGAACTTTCTCAAAGCCGAAGGTTAAATTGTTACAAATCGAGTACTTCGGCTTCGCAAAGATTGGAAAGATGAATGTAATTATTTTTTATGGTGGATGCAAGTGATGTGGACTATTTTATTACCAACCCTCTACAGGCCCTTAGTATTTACCCTCGTCCAAAAACCACCCGGTCTGTGACACAGACCGTGGCACATTATCGGCTTCATCTTATCTTGCTTTTCGATATTTCTCTTCCAGTACAAAGTCAAACAACCCTGTATTCGGAAGTGAATAGGCCGGTTGGTCAATTTTTGTTTTGAGATATAGGAGCGAATCATTGAGCAGCAGCACAGGAAATTTGTAGAATCCGTCTTTATGCCTCAGGTACAGTGTGTCCTGCTGCATTTCTACCTGGCAATTGACGCAATTGATCTGGTTGGAACTATATGTTTTATTGGCATTAAGTTGCAGGAATTTCTGCTGAGCGGCGTCACTGGATTCGGTTACCCATTCATCCGGTTTGTAGTCGAAAGTCTGCAGCCTGCTGGTTCTGATCCATTTACCGGCAAGTGTAGTGGGGAGAACCGTAGCAGTGGCGGGAAATCCGTCACTATTCACGGGAGCAGCCATATCCTCCTTATTGCTACAGGCCTGGAGAAGCAACCATGTAATAGTTATTGTAAGCAATCGTATCATCCCCAAAAATTTATAAGTTCAATCTTCACCGGTTAGTGAAAGAATAAATTAAACCGGTTACCTAAAAATAATCAATTCCCGGTAATTTCAGGAAAGGCCGGCCGATTATAAAAAGCTGGCAGCTTCGCGGCCTGAACATCTTTTTTGTCACCGAAACCGGCACAAACCGTTATAAACTTATTTTATAAGGCACTGGTATTGGTTGTAAATTTATAAGCCACATCATTAACCTTAACCAAAAACTCACCGCCATGTTAGCCTTTAACAGGAAAAAATTATTGGATGGGTACACGAGTCGTTTTGGTCCATTAACCAACGATTTGGTGGAAGCCTTTAAATTCTTGTTTTCAAAAATCGAAAACGATCCAAATTTTACTGATTCCGACACCGATCGCAGAAAACTGGCTTATTGCCTTGCCACCTTCAAATGGGAAACAGCTCATACCATGCGGCCGATCGATGAGCGGGGCGGCGATGCCTATTTTAATAAGCGTTACGGACCCCTGACCCGTGTTGGAAAAATCCTTGGCAATACCAAAGCCGGTGACGGCGCATTGTACCATGGACGTGGCTATGTACAAATAACGGGTCGAAGAAATTATGCAAAAGCAAAAACATTGACAGGTATTGATCTTATCAATGAACCCGACCGGGCGAAGGAACCAGACATCGCTTACCAGATCGCTATGCAGGGAATGAAGGATGGATGGTTTACCGGGAGAAGATTAGCGAACTATTTTGTTGATGATACCGCGGATTATTTTAATGCACGAAAGATCATCAACGGGCTGGACCAAGCCGACAAAATTGCTGATATAGCAAGAGGATACAGTGAAATACTTAGGGAAGCGAAAGGATAATATAGCTTAGAACAAAAATAAGAACCGGGTTATTAAGGTTATCCCTTCAACTGTTTTGAGGTAACATTTATTAAATGGCCAACATTGGCGCATTGAGTTCGCCTGCTTTAACATCTTTGCTGTCGAACTAACTCTTCGAATGATCATTTAGAACACAAAGCCAAAATAATTTGCTAAGTTTAACAGCTGCTTAAATACTCCGGGTAAATACTTCATTGATAAATCAGGGAAACATGAGATTAGTGCAAATCACTCATCCGGATCATGGAAGAAGGGTCGCATTGGTCCGGGAACCATCGCTTATTTTGTTAGAGAGTTTTAGCTCGATATTTGAACTGGCAACAGAAGCGATTCATTCCGGAAAGAACATTAAGGAATTAGTTGAAAACAACCTTTCCCGTTCTGCAATTGATTATGATCCTGTTTATGGTGGCGAGGGAGAATGGTCCCTTTTGCCATCTTTTGATTGCCCAAAAAACATTTTTAGTTGTTTGGTGTCGGGCACAGGACTCACGCATAAAAACAGTGCACTTAACCGGCAAATGATGCACCAGGCCGCGGAAGATAAATTAACCGATAGCATGAAAATGTATCAATGGGGGCTTGAAGGCGGACAACCTGCGGACGGAAGTATCGGCATCCAACCAGAATGGTTTTATAAAGGAACAGGCGCCATTCTTACCGCACATCGCCAGTCCTTATTGGTACCGTCGTATGCATCCAATGGCGGCGAAGAACCTGAAGTGGCAGGAATATATTTAATTGATAACAATCGCGAGCCTGTTCGTATCGGCTTCACAACAGGCAACGAATTTTCAGACCATGTAATGGAAAGAAAAAATTATCTCTACCTCGCTCCTTCTAAATTACGTCATTGTGCTATTGGACCGGAACTGGTAATTGATTTGGAGTTTAGTGATATTGAAGGAACAGTAACAGTTTCAAGAGATAAAAAAGAAGTATGGTCATCTGTTATTCATACTGGTGAAAAAAATATGGCTCATTCATTGGCCAATCTGGAATATCATCATTTCAAATACTATGATCACCGCCAACCGGGGCAGTCGCATGTTCATTTCTTCGGTGCCGACGCTTTTAGCTTTGGCAACGGAATACAATTACAAACAGGTGATGAAATGCAGGTGCATTGGAATGGAATGGGCCGACCGTTGGTCAATCCCATTCAAATAGAAACAGGAAAAGAAGAATCTATAAAAGTCAGACCTGCCGGTAGATACCCCTCAACGGATCCTTTACCGAAATAATATTCATCATTCATGCAAAGCAACAAACCTACGAAGATCAGGTTCCGGGTACTGGCGCTGATCTTTGTTTGCGTAGCGATCAATTATATGGATCGATCTAATATTTCAGTGGCTGCTACAGGTATTACGAAAGATCTTCAATTAACGCCTGTGCAACTGGGCGTTTTATTTTCCGCTTTTGGATGGACCTATGCCGCCCTGCAAATTCCCGGTGGTTTCCTGGTTGATCGTTTCGCCC
>JANOCH010000561.1:0-8565 GCA_031412015.1 Chitinophagaceae bacterium | reverse complement strand
CCGGCGTTAAAGGAAATTCATCTATGGCATTATTATTTTCATTCAGCCACGATCTTACCGGCCCCAGCATCCAGTTGGCGGCTGCTTTATAATTGGAACTGTGTTCTATGATCTGTTCAAAATAGTTGGCTGTTTCTTTTTCATCAGTCAGCACATGGGCATCGTATTCGGAGAGATGCCATGAAGAAGTATATTTTGCCACTCTTTCCTCTTGCAAAGCAGGAATAGATCGCCGTATGCCTTCTATAAAATCATCTTCCAAATGAAAAGGAGTAAGATCAGGATCAGGAAAATAACGGTAATCGTCCGCATCTTCTTTGTCCCGGGTACCAAACGTAGTTCCATTATTAGCATCAAAACTTCTTGTTTGCTGTATAATGGTCTCACCGTTTTCAAGCAAACCGATCAATCGCTGCGCTTCATGGTCAATGGCTCTTTTTACATTCCGGATAGAATTCAGGTTCTTTACCTCCACTCTCGTACCTAGTTTTGTCTCCCCTTTTTTACGAACAGAGATATTGGCATCGCACCGAAAACTTCCTTCTTCCATATTGCCGTCGCAGATCCCGAGGTAGCGAACCAGCTTGCGGAGTTCTGTCAAATAACTATAGGCTTCGTCACTGCTGCGTAAGTCGGGTTCACTTACAATTTCTATCAGGGGAGTGCCCGCCCTATTGTAATCAATACAAGTATTATCAGCATCTATATCATGCAAGCTTTTGCCAGCATCCTCTTCCATATGAATACGGTTAAGGCTTATCTTTTTTTCTTGTCCCCCAACTTTGATCTTCACAAATCCCTCTTTACAAATAGGAGTTGTATGCTGCGATACCTGGTATCCTTTTGGAAGATCGGGGTAGAAATAATTCTTACGGGCAAAATAGTTCTGTTTTTCTATCTGGCAGTGACAGGCAAGACCCATTTTTATGGCGAATTCAATAGCTTTTTTATTCATTTTGGGCAAAGTACCCGGATGTGCCAGTGTGATCGGGCTTACCTGCGTATTGGGTTCGGCTCCATAAGCGATGCTGTCGCCACAGAACAACTTGCTTTTGGTAAGCAATTGGGCATGTACTTCCAACCCAACTACTATCTCGTATGTATACTGATCGGTCATTTTTAAGAGTCTGCAAAAATAAGCCCCAAACTCCGAAAGGGGGTCACCCAAATTCTTAAAAAAAGAAAAGGCCGGATTTATTTGTAAAATCCAGCCTTTATTAAGCTATATGATGAGATCACAAATTCATGATCCTAAAGATCCGTGGTCTTTAATTTGCGCGGGATCTTTACTTCCACTGTCTCTGCCTTACCGCCCCTTAGTAGTTTTACTTTAACAGAAGTCTTTTCTTTACTTTCCTTTATCAGTTTGGCTATCTCGTCAGTATTGTTCACCGCTTTACCATCTACTTCAGTAATGATATCATCTTCTTTTATACCGGCTTTGGCGGCATTGCCGTCCTCATCCACTTCAATTACGTTCACGCCCTTGCCATCTTCCGTATCCTGAACAGAGACGCCTAATTTGGGACCGCCGCCACCCGACCAATTCCAGTTCATGCCAGGAACAGCAACACGGGGTATTGAACGAAGTTGGTCTTCAAGCCCTTCCAACTGTTGTAAATTATATTTGTTCGAACCGGTGCTACCAAGCGAAAATGCCCTGGCACCTTTCCATTTACCCAATTCAGTCGTGATCTTTTGTTCTTTTTTATCTCTGAGGAAGGTAATCGTTACTTTATCACCTGGTTTATGATCCTGTATCGTTTCAGAAAGATCATCCGGGCTTTCAATTTTCTTATCATCAATTTTTTTGATAACATCACCTTTTTTCAATCCTGCTTTTTCAGCAGCACTTTCTTTCGTTATCGTTTGTATTTCTACTCCACCATCTGCCTGCTCAGTAGTGACACCCAGCATAGCCCTGTTCTCGTCCATATCGAACATTCTGAAATTCTCACCGCCCGGCCAGGTTCCGGTAAAGGAATCTCCTCCGCCGTAAGCCCACACGTCTTTTATTTTATGCCGGCGAACCGTTACGTCGCCATTTTCTTCCTCATCTTTTAACTCTTTGCCGTTAACTATTACTTTATCACCTAGTACTTCTACTACTATCTTTTCATCCTTACCACCTTTCCGGGTAATGATAATCTGTTCTCCTTCTTTTTTCTCCTTTACCTCTTTTTCCTTTTCTTCTTTTTGTGCGAGCAATGGAGCCGGCGCTATCAATGCAGCAACCAGAAGAGTGAACAAACCTTTTCTAATGAGCTGTTTCATACAATTTTTTTTGTTTTATAATTATCTACGTTGATTTTCGTAGATCAAATATAAAGACATTTTTCTAAATACGAAGCGTTTCGGAAATGTTAAATACACTGAAATTATTGAAGGCAGATTAAAATGATAAGCGGATCTATCTATCAAAACTGGCCGCCCTGACCAAAAAGCAAAAGGTAAATTCCTCAGCAGCGATCCGTATTTTCCGTAGGCCACATTTTCTTAAAAATTTTAATGGGTCGTACGCTATTGTTTATGCCTGATTTTGACGATCGATTCGCCCAAAGTTTTCCGCATTTAAGACTATGGTTCAGCTCATTATACAAGCCAGTGGCGGATTTCAAGAGATCAATCAGCTTAAGCTTTTAAGCTCCGTTACCGGGCTTACCCGTACTTTTACTAAGGGGTTTTCGGTGTTACAATAAGCGGAAATCTGCAAATAAATCAGCATTTTTGACATAGCCACCAAACGAACTGTGATACCTTATGATGAGAATTCTATCCATCAGCTGTATTGTTTTATGCACCATCGTCATCATCTATGTCGCCATGATATATTGGGAGTCGAGAGATTACAAGGGCATTAAAAAAGAAAAACAAAAAAGACATCCCTACTAACTACAAAAGCTTCTTCACCGTTTCAATTACCAGTTTTAGATTTCCCGCTTCCAGTCCTCCCGCTGTCGCCAATGTTTTTTGTCCGCCACCGCCGCCTTTTATCAATGGGGCTACCTGTTCTTTTATTATTTTCCCAGCGTCCAGATTTTTAGCAGCAGCAACCGTATCCGCAATACCTATAGCTACAAAAGGTTTACCACCGATATTGGCGCATAATACGACCAGGTAATCATTCAAATTATTCTTCAGATCAAAACAGAGTTTCTTTAACGCATCCGGACTTTCTACTTCCACTATATCGCCGATAAAGGTTACGCCATTCACGATCTCATCTTTTTGCAACAACTCATTACGAATGATCACTAGTTGCCTTGCTTCGAGTCTTTCAATTTTCTTTTCGAGTAATAACTTATCCTCCATCAGTTTTTCAATCGCTTTCAAAGGATCTTTTGCTTTCAGCAATTCACCAACATGCTTTAACTGGTTTACTTTATCACCCACGTATTGAATAGCCGCAGGCCCCGTTAAGGCTTCAATACGGCGTACACCGGCAGCTACCGCCGATTCGGAAGTAATGGTAAACAAACCAATCGTGCCGGTGTGGCCAACATGGGTGCCACCGCATAATTCAATAGAGTAAGAGGGGTCCATGATCACTACCCTTACAGTATCACCATATTTTTCACCAAACAAAGCCATGGCACCCAATTTCAGTGCCTCTTCTTTTGGCAACTCCTTTATCACTACCGGGATATTAGCCCTGATCTTTTCATTGACCAGTATCTCCACGTTTCTCAACTCTTCATCGGTCATTTTGGAAAAATGCGAAAAGTCGAAACGCAATACATCCGCGGAAACCAATGACCCTTTTTGTGCAACGTGATTGCCCAATACCTGTCGCAAGGCGGCATGCATTAAATGGGTAGCTGAGTGATTGTAGGTTATATTCAAACGATCCTCCCAGTTTACAGCAGCTGTTACAGGCGATGAAATATCGGATGGCAGTTTATCAGTAAAATGAATGACCAGGTCATTCTCCTTTTTCGTATCGGTAATCGCGATTTTTTCGTCGCCGAATTGTAATACGCCCTTATCACCAACCTGTCCGCCACTTTCCGCATAGAATGGTGTTGTTTCCAATACAAGCTGGAACTGTTCTTTGGTTTTTGATTTTACTTTACGGTATTTAACAACCTGCGTTTCAATCAACAAATCATTGTAACCAACAAAAGATGTTTTATCAGCTTTGTTTACATCTATCCAGTCTTCTGTATCCACTGCCGTGGCAGCCCGTGAACGATCTTTCTGTTGCTTCATCTCGGCTTCGAAACCAGCTTCGTCAATAGATAATTTATTTTCAGATGCTATCAACCTGGTAAGATCTATCGGGAAACCAAATGTATCAAAGAGTTCAAAAGTATTTTTTCCAGTTATTGTCCCTGACGATGACGAAACTGAGATTATTTCATCGATCTTTTTCAACCCCTTATCCAATGTTTTTAAAAAAGACTCTTCTTCTTCCTTTACTACCTTACTTACAAAATCAAGTTGCTTATACAATTCAGGGAAAACACTCTCAAATTGTTTCGCCAGCACGGGAACCAGTTGAGATAATAAAGGCTGTTTATAATCTAAATATGAATAATAGTAGCGGGCCCCTCTTCTTAATATCCTTCTTATTACATAACCCGCACCGGTATTCGATGGCAACTGTCCATCAGCAATGCTGAAACTGATGGCACGGATATGATCGGCTATTACCCGAAACGCGACTGCTTCTTTGCTGTCACTGTAATCATATTTCTTACCCGTAATTTTTTCCGTAGCTGCGATAGTGCCGGTAAAAACATCTGTATCATAATTGGAGCTCTTACCCTGTAATACCCTGACGAGTCTTTCAAAGCCCATCCCGGTATCCACGTGTTTAGCGGGTAATGGTTCGAGGCTTCCATCTTTTTTTCTGTTGAATTGTATGAATACGTTATTCCAGATCTCGATCACCTGCGGGTGATCATTATTCACCAACGTTTTTCCATCCACGACCTTTCTTTCTTCTGCGGAGCGGCAATCCACATGGATTTCTGTGCAGGGACCACATGGACCTGTATCTCCCATTTCCCAGAAATTGTCTTTTTTATTACCCAGCAATATCCGGTCTTCCGCAATTACTTTTTTCCATTCAGCCGCTGCTTCTTCGTCTTTTGGTAAGCCTTCCTTCGCATCGCCTTCAAAAACGGTCACATACAACCTGTCTTTATCCAGTTTATATACTTCGGTTAAGAGCTCCCAACTCCAGGCAATTGCTTCCTTTTTAAAATAGCCTGCACCGGGCTCCGACCCGGTGTCACCAAAACTCCAATTTCCCAGCATTTCAAACATAGTATGATGATAGGTATCCACCCCTACTTCCTCGAGGTCATTGTGCTTACCGCTAACCCGCAAACATTTCTGCGTATCGGCCACCCTTGGATGAACAGGCTTCCTGTTTCCCAGGAAATAATCCTTGAACTGGTTCATACCCGCATTGGTAAACATCAGGGTAGGATCATTTTTGACTACTATAGGAGCTGAAGAAAAGATCTCATGGCCTTTTGATTTAAAAAAATCCAGGAATTGCTTTCGTATTTCGTTTGCGGTCATATTATTTAATTTTTACCAGTGAAAACCTGTGTTTCCATGCTGGTCAACTTATTAGTCTCTATTATTGGGACGATTTTTGCTGTTGAACGCCCTATATTTGTTAACACGGACTATTTTTTGAATAAAATAGTCCGTTTCTGCCGGTTCAAACGACAGAAGCGCAAAGTTAAAGATTCAATGTTCATTTGTACTTATGAAAACGGGATAAAGGTTGGCTGCCATGAAGAAGATCAAATATTACTATAACACCAACACACTGCGTTATGAAAAGCTGGAAGTACCATTGCGGGTAAAACTGCTTCGGATCTTTGGCTTTATCGCTGCCGCCATGGTTACCGCCGCCCTGATCTCTTATTTCGCCTTTCAATTTGTGGGTTCCCCGAATGAAAAGCTGCTCCGTATGCAAAATGAGCGGCTGAAAGACCGTTATACCTCTTTGAATGCAAAAGCCCGTGCCCTGGAAAAACAAATGGATGAGCTGGAAAAGAGAGACAATGATGTTTACCGGGCGATCTTTGAAGCCAGTCCCATACCCGACAGCGCCAGGGCAAAGCAAATGGAAGATGCGAAAGAAATCGCCACCATAGAAGGCATGGCCAACAATGAATTGTTTTCGTCCCTTGTGAATACACTCAACCTGCTTGGTAGCCGGGTAAAAGTGCAGGATAATTCTTACAAGCAGATCGATGGGCTGATAAAAAATAAAGAGCAACTTTTATCACACACACCTGCCATCCAGCCGGTAAGCAACAAAGATCTTAATCGTATAGCTTCTGGTTTTGGTTATCGCATAGACCCGGTATATAAAACCGTGAAGATGCATGCTGGTCTGGATTTCGCAGCCCCGCAAGGCACACCAATCTATGCTACCGCCAATGGAACAGTTAGTGTTGCAGGTAATAAGGGTAATGGGTATGGCAACCATGTTATCATCAATCATGGTTATGGATATGAAACGCTGTACGGCCACATGGTGAAAGTGAAAGCAAACGCAGGCCAAAAAGTTAGTCGCGGTGAAGTGATCGGGTGGGTCGGTAGCACGGGAAAATCTACAGGCCCGCACTGTCATTATGAAGTGCATAAAAAAGGAAATAAGATAGACCCAGTATACTTCTTCTACAATGACCTTTCTCCCGAACAGTTTGATCGCCTGCTGAAACAGGCTGCTTCATCCAATCAAAGCTTTGATTAAAAAACTCCGATAACTAATATCTTACGATGATAATTATTTACTTAAGTACATGCTCCTGTCCTTATACAATTGCCTGAAGTAAGGATCACGCAGGTCTTTAATAAACCTGATGGCTTCGCCGGTTGATTTCATTTCCGGTCCCAATTCTTTATTTACGCCCGGGAATTTATTGAAACTAAATACAGGTTCTTTAATGGCGAAGCCTTTCAGTTTTTTCTCAAAGGTGAAATCTTTCAGCGTATGTGTACCCATCATTATTTTGGTGGCTACATTCAGGTAAGGTATCTCGTAAGCTTTTGCAATAAAAGGAGTAGTACGTGACGCTCTTGGGTTGGCTTCTATCACATATACTTTATCGTTCTTAATAGCGAATTGTATATTGATAAGACCTTTAATGTTTAAGGCTCGTGCTATTTTTTCCGCATAATGCTCCATCGTGGTTACGACCAATGGCGTAAGATTGAAAGCGGGTAGAACCGCATTACTATCGCCACTATGTATACCGGCCGGTTCAATATGCTCCATCACGCCCATCACATGAAAATTCTCGCCGTCAAAAATGGCATCGATCTCAGCTTCCTGGCAGCGATCAAGAAAATGATCAATTAATATTTTATTACCGGGGATATGTTTCAGCAAACTCACTACCGCTTTTTCCACTTCATCGTCGTTGATTACGATCCGCATTCTTTGTCCGCCCAATACATAAGAGGGACGAACAAGCACCGGGTAACCGACTTTATTAGCAACCGCGATAGCTTCATCAACTTCGTAGGCGGTGCCGTAGTCAGGATATGGAATATCCAATTCTTTCAACCTGTCGCTAAAGCGACCGCGGTCCTCGGCAATATCCATACTATCGTAAGAAGTGCCGATGATCTTGATTCCTTTCTCATGCAAGCGTTCAGCCAATTTCAATGCCGTTTGTCCGCCTAATTGAACAATCACACCTTCCGGTTTTTCATGTTCAATTATTTCCCAAAGATGTTCCCAGTAAACCGGCTCGAAATACAGTTTATCGGCCATATCGAAATCGGTACTGACGGTTTCAGGATTACAATTCACCATGATGGCTTCGTAACCACATTCTTTGATAGCTAACAAACCATGTACGCAGCAATAATCAAATTCAATTCCCTGGCCGATACGATTAGGACCTGAACCAAGAACAATTATTTTTTTCTTTGCTGATACCTTCGACTCATTAGAAACGGCTAAATCTTTGTTATCGGGGAAGGTTTGATTCGGGCCGTTTTCAAAAGTTGAATAGAAATACGGTGTCTTTGCTTCAAACTCCGCAGAGCAGGTATCTACCATCTTAAATACCCTGGTTATTCCCGCCGCTTTTCTCTTTTCATATACTTCATCTTCCTTACCATCATTCATAATGCGGCAAAGTTGTTCGTCACTGAAGCCATTTGTTTTTGCTTCCCGCAAAAGCCCGAGCGGTATAGTAGCCAATTTATATTTCGCGATTTCCTTTTCCAGGTTCACTATCTTTTGTATCTCGTAAATAAACCAGCGGTCAATACCATTAGTAGCCTTTGAAATGGAGCCTACGGAAATACCTGCCATCAAGGCATCCTTGATCCGGAATATCCTGTCCCATTTCGGGGTTTTGATATATTCAAGCAGTTCTTCCGCATGCATCAGGCTTTTACCATAATATCCAAGGCCGACCGCATTATTCTCCAAACTCTGACAGGCCTTTTGAATAGCTTCTGTAAAACTTCTGCCGATGGCCATCACTTCGCCAACACTTTTCATTTGCAAACCCAATGTATCATTGGCGCCCTTGAATTTATCAAAGTTCCAGCGGGGTACCTTTACAATGACGTAGT
>JANOCH010000560.1:0-11389 GCA_031412015.1 Chitinophagaceae bacterium | reverse complement strand
ATATGCTCCCTGTCCTTTGCTGGTGAACATGGTAATGGCAGGTAAGTTGGGAGCGAAAAGCGGTGAAGGTTTTTATAAATATGAAGCGGGAAATAAGGAGTTGATGGTGAGTGAGCGATTTAGGTGACACGATAAAAGCTGACCGTTCAATATATCCACGGATAGCGAATCATAAAAACTGAATAACAGCTATATCTGAATCAGACCAGGCTATGCTACTGAAAAAAATACATATCATTTGTTTTGTTTTTTTATTAGTTATAGTGCTAACCAATTCTGGCTGCATAAAAGAATATAGTTACGAAGGGGGAATGATTCCTCCGTCTGTTGTTGATACTTCTCAACCTCCCATGGTGCCACCAACCGGAACGAATTTACCTGAATGCTCTTCCTGCAATAGTAATAGAGACAATTATGAGGAAAAAAGATGGAGCTTTAAAGTCGGCGATTCGTTGCAATGCGGCCCATTGGACACGGCCATTCTAACTCCGGGAAGGGATGCTTTTACTTTTTTTGGCCCGTCTTCCTGCTCACCCATTACTGGCATGGTCGTCACTGTTTATCTTGACAATAACATATTGAACAAAGATCAGCGGAACCTGGTACTTACAAAAGTCATATTCACTTATCATACGCTGGGGCTGCCCAAATATTTGCTATCGACTCAACGAGGCTCACTTTTCTATTTAACGATAACAAGTTATGATCACCAAACAAAAATGACAACCGGAACTTTTAATGGCGAAGTCTTGTCAGCAGACGGAACATTCTTGCAGGTTAATTCGGGGAAATTTAAAGTCAAACTGATTTAACCGGCTTTTTGCTCTGTGAATTCTCAGGCTTCGCGGTTTATCGAATAACAGTCCTTGTTTGCCTGCCACATAAAATGAATTCCTTACTTTCATCCAATGAATTCAAGTTCATTACAGGAACTGGTTGGCAATACAGATATCTACCTGCTTGACCAAATATTGAAAGGAAGATACAGGCACAAAGATAAAATACTGGACGCCGGTTGCGGAGCAGGAAGAAACCTGCAATGGTTTTTAAAAGAAGGTATTGAAATATATGGCACAGATCTAAACTCCGTTGCAATTGATGAATTAAAGTTTGCAAATCCGTTATTTCCCGCTGACAGGTTTCAGTCATGCCCTGTCGAACAGCTTCCTTTTAAAAATAATTTCTTCGATCATGTTATCAGCAGCGCCGTATTACATTTTGCTGAAAGTGTTTCGCAGTTTCACGCTATGATGGTTGAAATGGTAAGGGTGTTGAAACTCCGCGGTTCACTTTTTATCCGGATGACATCGGACATTGGAATTGAAAACAAAGTGAAACTGATCAGGGACGGAGTTTACCTTATCCCGGACGGATCAACCCGCTTTTTACTAACAAGATCACTACTAACAGATATCCTTCAACAATATCCCCTATCTTTTGCAGAGCCATTCAAAACGGTGAACGTGGATGATATTCGTTGTATGAGTACATTGGTATTTCAAAAAAGCTATCACTGATAAAATATATTCTTGTCATGAAACTACTCCCAACTATTTTCTTTCTTTCTGTCAGCTGCCTGCTCTTAACAATAACACCAACTTTTAATGCAGGTGCCCAATCATCCGGCTACAAGCCCGTTCGTATAGCCGTGGTTGGAATAAGCCACGGTCATGCCGGATTTATTTTAGGCAGGAAACCAAAACCGGATATCGAGATTGTGGGGATTTATGAACCTGATACAACGCTTGCCAAACATCACTCCAAATCCTATGGAATAAAGCCCGGGCTGTTTTACACCGACTTGAATAAAATGCTGGAAACCGTAAAGCCGGAAGCGGTAGCAGCATTTGGTTCTATATATGAGCATATGGCGGCGGTGGAAGCCTGTGCACCTAAAGGCATACATGTGATGGTGGAAAAGCCCATGGCCACTAACCTGGCCCATGCAAAAAGAATGGAAGAATTGGCTTTGAAAAACAAAATACACCTGTTGACCAATTATGAAACATCCTGGTATCCCACTACTGAAAAAGCTTACCAGTTGGCCAATGACAGTAACTACCTGGGAGCGATAAGAAAAGTGGTTATTCATGACGGTCACAAAGGGCCAAAGGAAATTGGAGTTGGTAAGGAATTTTTAGATTGGCTTACAGACCCGGTGCAAAATGGTGGCGGAGCTTTGATAGATTTTGGTTGTTATGGCGCGAATCTTATGACTTACCTGATGCGTGGGGAACAGCCACTTTCAGTAACGGCAGTCACCCAACAATTCAAACCGACCATTTATCCGAATGTGGATGATGAAGCTACCATTATTGTTACGTATCCAACGGCACAATGCATTATCCAGGCCTCGTGGAATTGGCCATTTGGAAGAAAAGATATGGAAGTGTATGGCGAAACAGGTTATGCTTTCGCGGTCAATAATACAACGATGCGCATAAGAAATAGCGAAAAAGAGCCCGAACGAACTATTCAACTAACCGCAAAAGAAATGGGAGTATATGAAGACCCCATCTCCTATTTCGCCGATGTGGTAAGGGGCAAGATAAAGGTACCCAAAAATGGTCTTTACTCTTTGGAGAATAATGTAACAGTGGTTACAATACTCGATGCTGCGAGAGAATCTGCAAAGACAGGCAAAACCATATTCTTTAAAAACTAAACAATACGAGTTACCTGTGAGAAGATGAAATGTTACTGTTCAAAACAGTAAGAAGCCATCCGGTCACTGATCTCTTCACAGAAGAGCTCTCTCAACTTTTCCAGTTGATTATTTCATAAGCAGTGGTAGAAAGGCCAACAGGCCAACTAGTCGGCAATATTCATTTTTTGGTGCCGGGAGTTGCTGCCGATGTACAAAGCAAAAGCGGCGATGGCTGTATCTTTTAACAAACTAAATAAATTGATTCGCTTTTCCATCAGATCGCCAGCTTGTGAATAATTGGGCCAGTGCACCAATATCACGAATAGTAAAAGCATTCCTGCAAGAAGGTAACCGGCAAGCGAAACAAAACGATTAGCGATGAAACAGATCGCAGCGAGAATAAAAGCTGCTCCAACGAAATAAACCCAAATTTCACCACCCGGAAGATAGTTGGGCACGAAGCTCATCATATCCTTCGGGTATTTGAAATGCTGAATACCAAAAATGATCATTACAATGGCCAATAGCCAAATGGCTATGCGGGAAATAATGTGTTGGTTCCTGTGATTCATAAAAAGAGCTTTAGTACTTTTAAGGTACATACTTTCCCTGATTTAATCAGCAGTTTTTTTTTGCACTGCTTATTTTTAAAGCATTCAATTCGTCGCCGTATTGATGCTTTAAAACAAAATCCCTTTACATTTTCTCCAGTTCAACCGCCCTCAACTCTTTCAATTTATAGAGTACTTCATCCAACCTGTGTTTTGGTATACCCAATTGAAGCGAACAAAAAAGATTCATTTCCTGCTGCGATACCCCGCAATCAAATTGCTTGCTGATCGTCATTACATCATTCATCTGTGTGTAATCAAACTGAAGGCGGTAATTGATAAGTACGGGCTTTTGCACCAATGGCGTTACTTGCAAAACGAGTGCCGCAGCGGTTTTATACGCATTGATCAATCCTGGCACCCCCAATAGTGTACCACCAAAATAACGGGCGACAATGATCAATACATCGGTTACCTGTTTACTGTCTATCTGTCCGAGTATAGGTCTTCCTGCCGAACCGGAAGGCTCGCCATCATCACTTACGCGAAAGATCGTTCCTTCAAGACCTATCCTGTAACCAAAGCAATGATGAGTGGCTTTTGGATGCTCTTTTTTTACTACTGCCAGCTTTTCCTTGAAATCGTTAACATCCTTAACCGGAAAAGAAAAAGCGATAAACCGGCTGCCCCTGTCTTTGAATTCGGCGACAGAAGGTTTTTCTATGGTGTTATAATAATCAGGGATCATTTGTTAAGGGAAGTATTATTATCCGGAAGTTGAAGATCATCTTCCCTTTGGTTTAAATATTCTTATTATATCGTTCTCTAACTTCGATTCCTCCAGGAGGATCGTATCGGCAAGCAGGGGAGCCTTTAATCCTGTGTCACCATTTTGATCAGCACTTATCGTCAGTTGCTGATTGATTATTACTCTTGCTTCATCCCAGTAACCCTCGTCAATGAAAGATTGAAGCATTTTTGCACCACCTTCCACCAATACACTCTGTATATTCATCCGGTACAATGCATCCATCATTTGAGGAATAACATCAGATACTTTATTCAGCCGGTAATACAGTAAACCAGTGTCTTCAACTTCCTTTATTGAATTGAAAACGATCGTACGAACCTCGCGATTGAATATTTTTAAATGAGAAGGTAACCGCAGGTTCATATCCAGCACTAAACGCACCGGTGAATGACCAGTCCATAAACGTGTCGTTAGTTCCGGGTTATCCACCAGGGCCGTATTGGTTCCAACCAGAATAGCGGCTTCTTCACTTCTCCATTTATGCACCAATCGATTGCTGTATTCATTACTTATTAGTAACCTTTCGTTAGTAGCCTTTCCACTATAGGAGTCTTCGTAAGCCTTTCCGCCGACTGGCGGAGGAGGTTTGGACGGGGCTCCTATAAACCCATCCTTCGTCTCCGCCCATTTCAAAATAATATAAGGACGATACTTTGTATGAAATGTAAAAAAACGTTTATTCAGTTCTTTACACTCATTTTCCATGATCCCTGTTACTATATCTGTCCCCGCAGCCTGCAGCCTTTCTATTCCTTTACCATCTACTTGCTTAAAAGGATCACGGCAACCAACCACGACACGTGGTATACCGTGTCTAATAATCAGGTCCGCACAGGGAGGCGTTTTACCAAAATGAGCACAGGGCTCCAGCGATACATATAATGTTGACTGAGCAATGAATGGCAGATCAGCTTCGATGACAGACTTGATACAATTCAACTCAGCATGTGCCAGGCCATAGACTTGATGATAACCTTCGCCAATAATACGCCCATCATAAACCAGTACAGACCCAACCATTGGATTGGGAGCTGTAGTTCCGCAACCCAACCTGGCCAGTTCCAGGCATCTCTGCATATATTGTTCGTGTATACTCAAATTTTCAACGTGAATCAGCCGCAAATATAAACGTTTCCACAGGCTAATATAGCAGCAACATTAAAGCTGTAACAATTCCGTATTCACCATTCACCTCCCGATAGCTATCGGGACAGTATTCACCATTCACCACTTAATTGTAAGTTTGTTGATATGACGATACAGGAAGCAATCCGGTATATTACTGACCGCCTTACCAACATCTATGATGACGATGAAGCATCAAATATCGGGGATTGGGTCATTGAGAACCTGACAGGTACCAAACGAACAGATCGTATTATCAACAAAGCCCTTTCAATAACCCAGGAACAAGTTGAAAAAATAGAAAGCTACTTAACAAGATTATTGACCCATGAACCTGTTCAATATGTATTAAATGAAGCCTGGTTTTGTGGGTTAAAATTTTATGTAGACAAAAACGTGCTGATACCAAGACCAGAAACAGAAGAGCTGGTGGAATGGATCATTTCTGATTGCAGATTTCCTATCGATAAACTATCTATACTCGATATCGGTAGTGGAAGTGGCTGTATTCCCATTTCACTAAAAAGAAGATTGGGTAAAGCCGTGGTCTGGAGCTGCGATATAAGCCACGAAGCATTATTGGTAGCTAAAAGAAACGCAGCAACCCTGGGCGTTGATGTAAACTTTACCGAACTGGATTTTTTGAATAAAGAACAACGGGATAGTTTGCCATCCTTTGATATCATTGTCAGCAACCCGCCTTATATCCCTGAAACAGATAAAAAAGAAATGCGGTTGAATGTTTTAGATCATGAACCGGGTACTGCTTTGTTTGTACCGGACAATGATGCGCTTGTTTTTTATAAAGCTATCGCTGAATTTGGAAAAAAGCATTTGAATAAAGATGGCATAATATATACAGAAATAAACGAAAGCCTTGGAAAAGCAACAACGGCTATATTTGAATCAAGTGGCTATAGCGCACAAACAAAAAAAGACATGCAGGGGAAAGAAAGGATGATCAGGGCATTGATTAATCGTTCCTGACATACTCTGTCTTAAATTGTAAATTGCCAGCCGGGGAAAGCCCTGAGACAACCAACCGATTATTTGTCAATTCTTCGATCTTATAGGTTACAGTCCGCGCGGTAGTTCCATAATGGTCGGCTTCATAATTAAGATCAATTTTCGCCGCCCTGTAATCGTAACTATATGTTCCCGCACCAGTAGGAATGTCGATGAAAGTGTTAAACCTTGCATCCGGTTTAAAAGTGATCGACTGACTAAAGCGGCTTGTTGGTCTCCAGGTGAAAACGCCGTTCTCTGCAGTATAATTTGAAATACTAACCCATTTGCCAATAACAGTGGGGTCTTTTTCTTTTTTGCAGGAGGTAAAGCTAAGTGTAAGGAACACAACAAAAGGTAAGAGTATCTTGTTTTTCACGGCACCTGGATTTAATCGCAAAATACCAAACGACAACATGAAAAACAAAGGGAATTACGATAGGAAATGTACTCTACTCTAATTGTGGACGATTGTTTTGTCTTCCCAACTGTGTTTGCCAGAGAGCGTAACGACCAATGATCCAGATAGCTATCGGTAGTGCGACGCAACCAAGTTGCCATTAGTACAATAGCGGAAAAACAACCGAATGATGTTCGACAATAATAACTATTCACTCAGTCAATGACATGTTTGGTCTAAGTTTCCCTTTAGGGGACAGGGCTTCTATCTCACATTCGCCACCACCTTCGCTCCTGCTCTTTTAGCCGATTGCATAACGCGGAATACTTCGCCATAATATGATATAGTATCGGCATTGATCACCACTGAAGGAGTATCTACCAGCTTGCGGGCTTTGTCAACTTCCATCTTTATGAGGCTATCCAGCATAACAAGCGGTACTTCCTTCTGACCGATAAAAAATTTCTGATCCTTATTAATGGATACGACGATATTCTGTTTGGCCTTGGTGTCCTTTGTTCCCCTGGGGTTATTTACTTTTATGACGTTTGGGTTGGCCATCGTGGAAATGATCAGAAAGAACATCAGCAGAATAAAGATGATGTCATTCAGCGAGTCTGTAAATACCTCCGATTCCTGGTGTAAACTCTTTCTAAGATTCATGTATCAGCTTTTACTTGGTAGGTTCTTGTAACACGTCAAGGAAATCCGCCGCAGAAGCCTCCATTTTATTGGCCGTACGGGTGATCTGCGCATGTAAATAATTATGACAAAGAAAAGCGATCAAACCAATGACCAGACCGGTAATAGAAGTAATCAGTTTGGTATAGATACCCTGTGAAATAACCGCCAGGTTGATCTCTCCTCCCGCCTGGTTGATCTGGGAAAACAACTGCATCAATCCCATCAATGTACCCACGAAACCAAAGATGGGAGCCGCACGGGAAATAACGGTCAATATCCCCATATTCTTTTCCAGTTTATACATTTCCAACTGACCAACATTGTCCATGCTATTTTCAATCGCGTCAATAGGCTTACCGATACGCTGAATACCTTTATCAATGATACGGGCCACCGGGTTATTGGTATTCTTGGCAAAACTTCTTGCTGCGGTTATGTTTCCGCTTACGATATGATCGCGGATGATATTCATAAAATTATCATCCAGTTTGGAAGCCTGTCGTATCGCAATATATCTTTCAAAAAAAACATATACCGTCAGCAATAGCAAGACACCGAGCGGGATCATGATCCATCCGCCCATGTATATGAGGTCGAAAAATCGTATGGTTTCTGCTGGTTTTGCTGTTGTGCCCTGAATTGCCTGCGTAAGAGTATCACCGATCTGTAAAAGGTCAAACATAGATTATTTCTCTTTAAGTCCGTAAAAGTAAGTAAGTAAGGATAATTCCTTTTTCAAATATTATCAACAGTTCTGAATAACACACGAATGAACGAAAAAAATGATGCCACGTTGTATAAGTTATTAAGTTTTAGAGTTCTTTAACACGAGTTTCGGAGGTTTCAAAAAAATAAGAGGTTTAAAAAGTCAGCAACAACTTTTTAGACCTCTTCGAATTGTATATCTATTTCGATCACTTATGCATCAGCTCCGGCTTGTTTTACCATCAGGGCCTGTATCTGCTTCATTGTTTTTTCCATACCATCAGCGCTTCCATCGAGGAATATTACATTGCCTTTTCCATATTCAGCGAAATTCTTAATAGCTTCTGTCCACATACTAAATAAGATCACATTGGTATCCAGGTTGGCCTGCTTCATTTGTTCCGCTGCTTCTGTCATTCCTTTTGCCACTTCCTGGCGAAACAATGCGACACCCTGGCCACGCAACTGCGCCGCCGTTCTTTCTGCTTCCGCGGATATCTTGATTGAATTACCTTCTGCTTCAGCAGCTTTTGTTTTAGTAATTAATAATGCCTGCCCTTCATTCTCCGCAGCGGCTTTCAAATTATTTGAAGCCACCACCTTGCTCATTGAATCAAGTATTACTTTATCAAACGTAATATCGGTGATCTGGAGATCTAACAAATGATAGCCCCATTCTTCCAGCGTATTGTCGATCTCGACTTTTACATATTCAACAATATCCCTCCGCAGCCCTAATACTTCCGCCTGTTTCTTGGTAGCCACAAAAGAACGGATATTACCTTCGATGGTTCTGATCAGCGCCTGCATAAGGTCTTTGTCACTGATAAATTTAAAGGCCACTTTCTTTATCGTGTCTTCATTCGCATTTTGTACGGCGAAAAGCATCATCACTTTAAAATAAACATTCGCCTGGTCCTGCGTCACCGCCTGGAACTCCAATTCTACGGATCGGTTTTGAATGGATAGCTTTTTATATATCTGTTCAATCACCGGTATTTTAAACCGCAGACCCGGGCCGGCAATCCTTCTGTATTTTCCGAACATGGTCACTACGGCGATCGTACCCTGGTTAACGGTGTACAATCCGCTAAAGAAAATAAATACCAAAACTATTATCCACCAATAGTCAACTAAAATTTTTGCGATGTCCATTTTGATGTAAATTTTAAGGTTGGTAAAGATAGTGTAAAGGCAAGGACAAACTATTATTCCCGTATATAAAGAAATACTACCACCCTTCGGTTGCGCTGCCGTCCCTGTTGAGTGCTGTTATCAGCCACGGGTCTCGACTCCCCCCATGCCCTGGCGAAGACCCTGTTGGGTCTCACAAATGCTCTCGAAGCAAAATAATTCAATACGGTTTGTACCCGGGCTGACGAAAGCCGGTTGTTCATTTCTTCCGTACCCCTGTTATCCGTATGTCCTTCCACCACTACGGAATCAACCTTTCGTCCATAAGCATTTCGGCTAAAACTGTCGAGTAGCAGATAACTTGCCTTTTGCAGCTCCGCTTTTCCTGATTCAAATAAAACTTCCTGCAATACCAAAGTATCTATCCTGATGATCTTATTGGGCTCTAAAACCACCGGCAATGGATTATTATCTTTCCCCGATCGTATCTTTCTTTTAAGGAATTCATGCCGTTCATCCTGGTCGTATATCTCCTCCATTCTTGATGGATAGTCGTCGCATAACTTTTCATTCAGGTTCAATGGAATAAGAGAAACTGCATCAATAAAAGCGAAAAAGCGGTTTTCCCGCAGGATCCCTGTTTCACCGGTTATATCCCTTTTTGAAAAATTAGCGATCGTTATGAAAGATTCGTCACCCAATGCCGTGTAGTTAAATACTATTTGTTGCCAACTGCTATCCTTTTTAAATTGCCTGTTGACATCTGCCAGGTAAACAGAAGGCTTCACCTTTTGAAGCGGCCGGCGATCAAATAAAAAATCATTCGGAGAAAAATAAACTCCCAGGCTATCCAATATCGGGTGCGGTGATTTTACAAAAAACTCAACGCGGTATTGGTTTCCTTTCCGTAACCCACAAAGTAACTGGCTGCGTATAAATGTTCTTTTAAAAGACCTTTTAGCGTTCCCAGTTTCAATCGACATACAGTGCCAACCCTTGTAAGCACGGCTGACGTCTTTAAAATAATTATTAAATACATCATCATTGATGAGCCATGCTTCGGGAGCACAGTTTACTTTATATTCAACGCAGATGTTTTCTTCTTCAAAATCTCCATTCAACAAAAGGCTTTGAGAACATAAAAAGAAGGGAAAGAAGAGTGCAGCGATAATAACCGGGCATCTTATTACTGAAGAAACGAAAAGCAGTTTCATTGTATTGCTGGAAGACATCCGTGCAAAGGTCCTTCATTTTAGCAACATCCATCCATTGGGAGATCAGCTCTTCTCTTCCCAGACCTGGACGAGGTACACCATTGTTTCTACCGCTTTATTCATATCCTGGACGCTGATAAATTCCAACTTTGAATGAATGGCCTGTTCGCCGGCGAATAAATTGGGACAAGGCAAACCCATAAAAGATAATCGGCTGCCATCAGTACCGCCACGGATACTCTCCATTTTTAACTTGAGCCCCGCCCGCGCAATGGCTTCCTTCGCATTGTCTACTACTCCTGGATGAATATCCAGCACTTCTTTCATATTCCGGTATTGCTCCGTAACGATATATTCAAAACTGGCTTTAGGATGTAATCGCAATGTTTCCTCCACAAGGGTTCTTAAAAAATCTTCTTTCTTTTTCAGACCCGGCTTTTCAAAATCCCGGATAATAAAGTCAATGGTACACTTCTCCGCCAGCCCTTCTATTCTGACAGGATGAATAAACCCTCTTTTTCCTTCGGTGCTTTCAGGTGACAACCGGTCTTTGGGTAATGCATCCAGGATGTGGCCGGCTATCTTCATCGCATTGATCATTTTTCCCTTAGCATACCCGGGATGTGCAATAACCCCATGTATGATGAGTTGTACTCCATCCGCACTGAATGTTTCATCTTCCAGGCTTCCTTTTTCTCCACCATCCAACGTATAGCCATAGTCAGCACCCAATTTCTTCATATCTACATGAGCTACTCCCTTACCAACCTCTTCATCGGGAGTAAACAAAATTTTTATTTCTCCGTGCTTAATGTCCTTATTGGATTGCAGAAAATTAGCGAGGTCCATGATCTCCGCTACACCTGCTTTATCATCACTGCCCAACAAGGTAGTGCCCGATGCCGTGATAATATCATTCCCGATCTGCGTCTCCAGGTAAGGGTAGTCCGACACCTTCAATACCTGCGATTTGTCATCCGGCAACACGATATCGTCACCGCGATAATTTGTGTGCAGGATCGGCTTCACATTCGTTCCACTGCAATCCGGTGCGGTATCTACATGTGCACAAAAACAGATCACCGGTACTTTTTTATCGGTCGTAGCCGGAAT
>JANOCH010000559.1:0-3827 GCA_031412015.1 Chitinophagaceae bacterium | reverse complement strand
GAGCAAAATCTTTTTGCCAAAGACTCCCGTGGCGCAGCGATCGTTCCGCTAAGAGGCAGCCGTTATGATACAGACGGTGAAGACTTAGATGGTGGGATGAAAATTAAATCAGTAAAATTGTTAGCCGCGGATGGCAAAACGTTAACCGTCGCCAAATACATCATTTCGGATACGCGTATGCAGGTATGGTTTCCCAAAGAGCTGTCCCCAAAAACAGGGAAAGCCAAACTGGTAATAGAATACTCTTATATCTGCCCGAAGATGGGTGCTGACAGAACGGGTATTCAACCGACAAAGAACGGCGACATGTTTAGCATTGCGCAATGGTATCCAAGAATGTGTGTGTATGATGATGTGTATGGATGGAATACCATTCCTTATACTGGTCCCGGTGAATTTTATTCCAGCTATGGCGATTTTGATGTAACGATCACCACCCCCGCTTCACATGCAGTGGTTTGTTCCGGTGAATTATTGAATCCAGCCGAAGTATTTAATGCCACGCAGGCCAAACGATGGGCAGAAGCAAAGACAAGTGATAAGACCGTGGTGATCCGCAGCAAAGAAGAAGTGGAAGCACTAGCCACCAAACCAGCTACCGGCACCAGGACCTGGAAATTCCGGATAAAAAATGCCAGGGATGTGGCATGGGCTTCTTCCGCTGCTTTTATATTAGATGCGGCAAAGATCAATCTGCCATCAGGTAAAAAAAGTTTAGCGGTTTCCGTTTATCCTGTTGAAAGTGACGGCAACGCGGCCTGGGGAAGATCCACTGAATACAGTAAAGCGTCGATCGAATACTATTCCAAAAAGTGGTTCGAGTATCCTTATGCTATGGCGATCAATGTGGCGAGCAATATCGGTGGTATGGAATATCCCGGTCTCGTTTTTTGCGGATACCAGGCAAAGAACGGCGGTTTGTGGGGAGTGACCGATCATGAACTGGGACATAACTGGTTCCCGATGATCGTTGGCAGCAATGAAAGACTGCATGGCTGGATGGATGAAGGCTTCAACACCTTCATCAATGGTTTATCTACCGCAGCGTTTAACAACGGCGAATACAAGGGCGGCGCTACCAATATCCAGCAGGTAGGCCCAAGGTTGACCAATCAAAAAATGGAACCCATTCTTAGTTCGCCGGCCGGTATGAAGGAAGGAAATATTGGTTCCCTGTTATACTTCAAACCCGCGGTAGGTCTTACGTTGCTCCGCAATCAAATACTGGGTGAAGAAAGATTTGACCTGGCATTTAAAACGTATATCCAGCGCTGGGCATTCAAACATCCCACACCGGAGGATTTTTTCCGTACGATAGAAAATGTATCGGGTGAAAACCTCAACTGGTTCTGGAGAGGCTGGTTTATTAATAACTGGCAATTGGACCAGGCGGTGAAAGAAGTGAAATATGTCAACGATGATCCCGCTAAAGGTGTATTGATCACTATCGACAACCTTGAAAAAATGCCAATGCCGGTTGTATTGGATATTAAAACAGTAAGCGGAAAAACAACCCGTGTAAAATTACCGGTTGAGGTATGGGAAAGAAATACAAGTTGGACCTTTAAAGCACCGGTGACGGAAGCTGTTGAATCGGTCACCTTAGATCCTGACAAAGCCTTCCCGGATATTAACCCGGCTAATAATACCGGCAAACCTGCAGAGAAGAGAGGATACTAAGAGCTCAAAAGAGAAAAGGAGTAAAAGAGTTATATAGTCAGTGTCCTTCAATACCGTAAAGGGAATATCTGAATAAAAGCTCGTCTCCTTTTCTCTTTTTCTCTTTTACCTCTTAGATTCTATTTCGTCTATTTCCTTTATCAGTGGGTCCCCTAACAAACTGTAGCCTGAATCGGTTATCAAAAAATTCTCTTCTACTCTTGCTCCGCCAAAATTTCTGAAAGGAACTAATTTATCATAGTTGATGAATTGAGTGAACTTCTTTTCAGCCTGCCACATATCTATCAATTCAGGAATAAAATAAATACCCGGTTCTACGGTCAATACAAAACCCGGCTCTAGTGCTCTTCCCAGCCGCAATGATTTTAATCCGAATGACGTACTCTTTTTCAGCTCTTCCGTATAGCCGACATACTGCTCACCGAGATCTTCCATATCATGTACATCAAGTCCCATCATGTGGCCAAGTCCGCAGGGAAAGAATAAAGCGTGGGCTCCCTGTTGCACCGCTTCACGGCTATCGCCTTTCATCAAACCCATTTGTTTTAATCCTTCCACTAAATATTCGCTTGCTAAAAAATGAATATCGCGAAAAAGTTTACCCGGAGCCATTGCTTTTACTGCGGCTTGCTCCGCACCTAAAACAATTTCATACACTTCTTTCTGAGTGGCTGTAAATTCTTTATCAACGGGGAAGGTGCGGGTAAGGTCTCCTGCATAATGCATGGCTGTTTCCGCTCCTGCGTCGCATAAAACCAATTGACCTTTTTTCATGACATTGGATGTAGCATGATTATGCAGGGTTTGTCCATTGACGGTATAGATGACCGGGTAAGAAATATTTCCGCCGGCACTAATGGCGATGCCTTCTATCCTACCCGCTACTTCTGACTCCCTGAGCCCTGCTTTTGTGTAACGCATCGCGGCAAGGTGCATTTCATTGCTGGTGTTAACAGCTTTGTGTATTTCCAATACTTCTTCCGGGGATTTTATCGAACGTTGCGCCACGATCGCTTTGATCAATGGTACCGACGCCTTTTCTTTTATTCCTTTTTCCGGAATGCCTAACAGGTCGCTAAGCTTAATGCTATTTTCCGGCCGGTAGGGAGGTAAATAATGGATGGTCTGTTTGTTTGCCACCGCCTTTTGCATGATCCCTTCCAGTTCACTGACAGCCTTCACTATTGCTATTCCTGTTGTTGATGCCAGCTCAGGCAAAGATGCTTGTGTACCCATCCACACGATATCATCAATACTGGCTTCGTCGCCGATGATCATTTCTTTATCAGTGTCAATATCAATAATGAGGGCCAGCGACGGTTTATCCAACCCGACAAAATATAAGAAACTACTATCCTGGCGGAACCGGTAGCAATTATCCTTATAATTCATCCCGCTGTCTTCATTGCCTAACAAGAGAATGATACCAGATCCAATATCCTTTTTTAACCGTTGTCTTCTTTGAATATAAATGTCTTTGCTAAACATATTCGTGTTTTATACCAAAAAATAATGAACTGTTATCTTCCACCGCCGGGGCAATGCTCTCTTAAGTACTGTGTAAACAATTGTGACAGGTGGGCTGATGTGCCGGCCCCTTCGCTGATTCCATGAGTACGGTTGGGATAGCTCATCATCTGAAATTGTTTGCCATATTTCACCAGTTCATTGATCAGCATTTCAGCTCCCTGGTAATGTACATTATCATCGCCGGTACCATGCACCAGCAATAAATTGCCTTTCAGGTTCTTTGCATGAGTTATAGGAGAACCTTTTATAAATGGTTCTTTATTTTCCTGTGGCAAACCCATATAGCGTTCCTGGTAGATATTATCGTATAATAGTTGATTGGGAACCGTTGCAATAGCAATTCCCGTTTTATAAATCTCAGGATACTGGAATAAAAGATTAAGCGTGGTTGATCCGCCACCGCTCCAGCCATGCACTGCTATACGACTTGCATCTACAAAAGGCCATTGCAATATTTTCTTTGCTCCCATAGCCTGGTCCCTGATATTGATGATGCCGATATTCTGGTAAATAGCATGACGCCAGGCCGCCCCTTTAGGCGCCGGTGTACCCCGCCCATCCAAACTGATCTGGATATATCCGTCGGCAGCTATATCGCCGGCATATAAAGGAGTACC
>JANOCH010000558.1:0-2642 GCA_031412015.1 Chitinophagaceae bacterium | reverse complement strand
GGGATGTTTGTATCTGGAAGCCTTCGGAGAAAACACCTTTATGTGGTGTTGCCTGCCAGAATATCGTGAAGGAAGTATTTGCAAAAAATAACGTACCGGAAGGCGTTAGTGTTTTGACCATTGGTGGCCGGGATGTGGGGGAATGGATGAGCAATGATGCCAGGATACCGCTTGTTTCGGCTACAGGATCTACACGGATGGGTAAAGCTGTTGGTGCCGCAGTAGGTGCAAGATTAGGTAGGGCATTATTGGAATTAGGGGGAAACAATGCAATCATCATTTCAAAAGACGCAGATTTTGATATTGCTATTTTAGGATCTTTATTTGGTGCGGTAGGTACCGCCGGTCAGCGTTGTACTACAACGCGTCGTTTAATCATACACGAGGACGTGTACGAAACAATAAAAACGAAATTGATCTCTGCATATATGCAACTGTCGATCGGTGACCCTTTGAATGAAAAAAATCACGTAGGCCCGTTGATCGATAAAAATGCGGTAAAATTGTATCTGCAGTCAATTGAAGCTTGTAAAGCGGAAGGTGGAACTTTTATTGTTGAAGGCGGGGTATTGGAAGGAAATGGATATGAGAGCGGCTGTTACGTAAGACCCTGTGTTGCGGAAGCACAGCCAAATTATAAAATTGTACAACATGAGACTTTTGCTCCTATTCTCTACTTGTTGAAATATAAAACAATTGATGAAGCCATAGCAATCCAAAATGAGGTACCCCAGGGCCTGTCTTCGTCTATCATGACCTTAAATCTTCGCGAGGCAGAGCAGTTTTTGTCAGCTGCCGGAAGCGATTGTGGCATCGCCAACGTTAATATCGGAACATCCGGCGCGGAAATAGGCGGAGCTTTTGGAGGAGAGAAGGAAACAGGCGGTGGGCGGGAAAGTGGAAGCGATGCTTGGAAGGCTTATATGAGGCGCCAAACCAATACCATCAATTACAGCAAAAATCTGCCGCTTGCACAGGGCATAAAGTTTGATATTTAAATACTAAAAGGCGAACTAATCCGTTCGTAGAACCTGAGGGTATAGTTTGCTAAATCCTTTGTTTTCTGCGAAATATTTGCAATTTTTACGGTGAACAATATCCTCTAAAACTAACTTGTTATCCATGAAAAGGGTCTCTCTAATAGTTTCGTTAAGTCTCTTCTTAGTCATAGGTTCTCAGGCACAATTAAAAGTCGCTTTAGTTGGCGGCGGTCATCAATCAAAAATTTTAGAGGATAATGATACACCGTATTGGGATAGTTTAAAGAAAAACTATTCGGGAAGAAACGGGGTACATCTTGGTTTTATGGCTGATCTGCGATTGAACGAGAGGTCAAACTTCTATTTTCAACCTTCCGTACTTTTTACTACAAAAGGAAGAATCTATAAGACAAGATCGGTTGATAGCACCGTAGTTTTCAAAAGGTCCTTTGGACTAGATGACTCCCTTGTATATACAACCTACTTTCAAACCAGGAAGCAATTCGTCAATTACATTGATATTCCCTTAAACCTGGTATATAAACTGAAGCTTGGAAAAAAAGCGAATTTCATTGTTGGTGGTGGGCCTTATATTTCCTTCTTTTATGATGGCTTCCATCAAACAGATGATCTGCTGGTTGACGTAAGACTCACCTCCGAGGAAAATAAAGATCTTCCGGTTGGGAAGGGGGCTGATAAATATGCGATCCTCAATTTTGGCGTAAATGGCCTTGCGGGTTTCGAGTTTGGCCGAGTTTTTCTGACGGCAAATTATAGCCGTGGACTTAACGATTTATATGAACCTTCTGCCTATACCGCTACAAATTATAAGCATGAAGTAATGGGAGCTACGTTGGGAATCTTTCTAGGTAAGCCCGTTAAACTTGAATCTAAAGACAAGGATGCTGACGGTACTCCTGACAAAACTGACAAATGCCCGGATATTGCAGGTCCGGTCAAGTTATTGGGTTGTCCGGACACCGATAATGATGGTATTGCAGATAACGCCGATAAATGCCCGGGAGAGGCAGGCCCGGCAGAAAACCAGGGTTGCCCCTATCCTGATAAAGACGGTGATGGCGTGTTGGATAAAGATGATAAATGTCCTGAACAGGCTGGTGTCCGTGACAATAATGGATGTCCCTACCCCGACACCGATAAGGATGGAATACTGGATAAAGATGACAAATGTCCTTCTGAAGCTGGTCTGGCCCGTTACAACGGATGCCCGGTACCTGATACCGACGGTGATGGCATTGACGATGAAGTAGACAAATGCCCTTCAGCAAAAGGATCCGAGGGCAGCGGTGGCTGCCCTGAGGAGATCAAAAAAGAGATCGTACAAAAAGTTGAATACGCTGCGAAACGTCTCCAGTTCAAGTACGGCAGTGCCGAATTAACAAAAGAATCTTTTAGCCTTTTGGATGATGTGGCAAGCATTTTGAAAAGTAATCCTGAAATAAAAGTTACTGTCGAAGGGCATACCAGCAGCGATGGTACCTATGAAGTGAACTTAAAGTTGTCTAAAAACAGGGCAGAAAACGTTAAAACATACCTTGAATCTAAAGGAATTGAGACTGAGAGATTGGTAACTATCGGGTATGGCCCCGACAAACCTCTCAATGCTGGCAAAACAGAAGCGGAAAAAGTTAAAAATCGAAG
>JANOCH010000557.1:0-6982 GCA_031412015.1 Chitinophagaceae bacterium | reverse complement strand
GCTATATGTTTTTTTTCAATAACACCCTTTGAATAGGTAGTGGTAAAATATTCTTCCATTGATCCTCTAGGCATTTCATCTGCCGGAATGGGGGGAGCATTTTCGCCACCCTGGCCCATCTGCTTTTTCATCGTCTGCTGCATTACCTTAGACGAGAGCCCATCAAGCCGGCTGATTTCCCCGGCATTGGCGAAAGGGAAATGAAGTTTGGTAACCAGTTTTTCTTCGTCCATATCTAAATTGAGTCCGAGCTTACCATTTTTTGCAAGTGCTTTTTCCTCCAGTGAAAGTTCTGGTATGCTGTCAACCATTTTATCCAGGCCGATGGTGGTATCTATGGCTTTATCGGCTTTTTCCATATCTTTTCCCTGGCCCGACATTTTAGCCAACGCGATCAATCCGCTCATATCCGTAGTGGTTACCATCGTGCCGCTACCATCCTCATTAAACGATATCTCACGGGTGGTTTCGCAACTGGTCATAACCAGGGCCGATCCAATAAGTAGCAAACCAAACAATTTTTTCATGTGTATATTTTTTATTGTTTTTTGGTCACATGGAATTCACCATAAAATTTTCATCGGTGGTTCGTTTGATTTACCTCGAAAATTTTAAGGCTCATTTCATTTTTTTTTATTAATTAGTAGATGATCATTTTGTCAAAAAAGTTGTGCAAAGAAAAGCAATTCGTTCAATATATTTTAAGCGGTCATTTTACAGATCATTTCCTTGAGCAAAGAGCCATCTTCAGCGCTGGCATTGTTGATGCCAATGCTTTTCAGATTGTATTGGTGTAATAAAAGCAATACTTTCTCAATGCCGGAATAGTCGTAGATCTTTGCCGCCTGCAAGTAATCTTTTACAAAAAAAGGATTTACACCTATCGCCGCGGCTACTGATTTTTCATCCTGGCCGGCAGCGCCAAACACCATAAATACTTTGCTGAAGAAACCATATAACGAGGGAAGCACCAACTGTATGGGGGCGGCTTTTGGGTTAGACTCAAAGTATTGAACGATACGAATACTTTTTGCTACATCTTTCCTGGCGAGGGCTGATTGCAATTCAAAAACATTAAAGTCTTTGCTGACGCCGACAAATTCTTCGATATCCTCTTCGCTGATCGTTTTTCGCTTACCTAAGTTGATAGATATTTTTTCAATTTCATTTTCGATCCTGGTCAGGTCATTGCCAATATGGTCTACCAGCAATGCTAATCCCTTTGGTGAAATCAGCAGATCTTTTGACCGCAGCAATTCCTGTGTCCATTCGGGCAATTGGTTATCATAGATCTTTTTGGTAGTGATAAAGACTGCTTTTTGCTTAAGTAACTTCGCCAGCTTAGAACGACCATCTACTTTTTTATCCTTATAGGCTACAATAAAAACAGTGGAACCAAGCGGGTTTTGAATATAGCCTTCCAACTTTTCAATATCCCGCATGTGTTGGGCTTCCTTTAACAAGACCACCTGCTTTTCGGCAAACATGGGATAGCGACGGCAGGCATTTATTACATCGGCCCAAGAGGTATCGCGGCCATAAAATATAGAAAGATTAAAAGCCGCCTCACTTTCATTCAGGATTTGGTGTTCGGCATAATCGACCGCCTTATCGATGAAATATTCCTCCTCGCCTTCAAGCCAGTATATCGGTTTAAACACTTGTTTTTTCCATTCCGCCAATATCTTTTCAATTGCCATAAAGTGCTAAGATACAGGCTTTCCACCGGTTCCCGGCTTGCCGTTTATCAAGATTATTCAGACACATTATAATTTTCTGGCACGGTTTTCGGAATTGTGCATGTCGAATGATTTTCCGGCCGATGCTAACCTTGAAAACCAATTTAAATTAATTAATCATAGTAAACCCCAAACTTATTTTTAAAACCACAAGTATGACAAACACAAATTATCCATCAGCGACTCCACAAAGTCAACCCCCTACTCCCAATAAAGGCAATAAGAACCTTTTAATAGGTATTCTTGCTGCAGGTTTGCTGGGTACATGGGGATACCTTTTGTATGATAAAAACAAATCAGGTGAAGTAATGCAAGTAGCTCAGGCTCAGTCTGAAAATTATATGACTCAGCGTGATTCATTAAAATTACTGTATGATGATGCAGAAATGCGACTTGATTCTATCACCGGAACAAACAACAACCTGCAAGGCGAGAAAAGCACTTTGCAAAAACAAATCGACGCTAACAAATCTGAGATCAGACGTATTTTGAATGATAAAAATGCTACTGCAGCAGATTTAAAAAGGGCAAAATCAATGATTGCAGACCTGAACAACCAGATCGTTAGTCTGGAAGCTGAAGTGTCAAGATTGACTGGTGAAAACCAGGAATTGACTGCCAATAATTCTCAGCTTACCTCAGAAAAACAAGTATTGGAGCAGAATCTGACCACTTCTACTACTGAAAAAGAGGCTTTGGCCCAGACTCTTGACGTAGGTTCTACTTTCAGCGCTTCTAATATCCAGATCACCCCGGTGAATGAAAAGAAGAGCGGTAAAGAAAAAACTACCAGCAGCGCTAAAAGAGTAGACAAACTGGTTGTTTCTTTCGATGTAGAGAACCGTATAGCTAAATCAGGCCCTGCTGACATGTACATCATGGTTACAGCTCCTGACGGAAAGTTGGTTTCTGATGCGTCATTAGGATCGGCTACTTTGACTACACGTACAGATGGTGACAAACCATACACAACTAAGATCCCTGTTGAATACGAACAAGGTACTCGTAAGCCTTTACAGTTTCCTATTCGCCAGGCTGATTTCCAAAGAGGTGATTATAAAATTGAAATTTATCATAACGGGTTCAAGATCGGCGAAGGTGTAAGAACTCTTAAAAAAGGTGGTTTATTCGGTTAAAAGCAAAGTTGCATCAATGCGACAAGACCGTCTCATATTAATGAGGCGGTTTTTTTTATTTGTTCCTGATCCCCCGGCGATTACAGATATCAGTTTGCAAACAATTTGAATATGCTTTATCTTTCGGAAAAGACAAGTGGATAAGAAATGAAAGATATAAAACCTTTATTGCTGGTACTGCTTTCCATTGGCCTGGTGAGTACATGGGTCTATCATATTTATGATAAAACCCAGTACAGCCAGCGAAAAGCGGAGGTGTCGGGCAAAGACTCTGTATTAGTGGCGGACGCCATCAAAGATTCGCTGAATAACCTGTATTCTTCTGCTATTAGGGACCTTGACTACCGCCTTGATTCCGCCAGAACATCGGCCGATTCTTTACAAAGCAAGCTTAATTCCTCCAACAGTAATGCGGCCACCTTACAGGGCCAGCTTGACAGCAGGCTTAAAGAGATCAACAGGTTAAAGCTCGAAATAGGTAATATTCTGGGGAAAAAGGATTTTTCAAAAAGTGATAGTAAGGTTGCCCGGCAAAAGATCGACGAGTTACAGCAAAAGGTAGATGAGCTAAGCGATCAGAATATATCCATGGAAGAAGAAAAGAAGCAACTGGGTAACGCATTGATGGAGCTTACCCAAAATGTAGACAGTCTTCAAATGAATATACGACGTCTTAGCGTGGAAAATGAGTCGCTTAATGAAAAGGTAAGATTAGCGACTGTTTTCATTGCTTCAGAGGTTAAGATTGAGGCTGTGGAGGTAAAGGGGAATAGCGAAGAAAGCACATCGCAGGCAAAAAGAGCTGATAAGTTTGTGGCGTCGTTTATCGTGCAGAATCGTGTGAACCAGTTTTCAAATGTGGAAGTAACCACGGTATTGATTCAGCCAGATGGACAAGTAATGCAAAGTACCGTCTGGGATTCGGGCACTTTTGAGGCAAAGAATGAAGGAAGAAAAGGGTTTACAAGAAAGATAAAGTTTGATTATGAAAAAGGCGAACAGAAAAGCCTTTTATTCACGGTTGATACTGAAAAGTGTCAAAAAGGGACCTATACATTCCAGGTCTGGCATAATGGGATCATGATCGGGCAGGCTACCAAAAAATTGAGTTGAGTATGCAACTCATATGGTATAATGAAAAAGCCTCTTTTTTACAGAGGCTTTTTCATTTTTTATTATTGCGGTATCAATACCTGGTCTATTTTATGTAGCACTCCGTTTATGTAATGCTGGTCACTGGTACCGCCCGGCGCCGGCGTTGGGTTTATTTGAACATTCGAAGCGGTGGCATTACCTAATCCTTTTGCCGTAATTGCGATGACGCCTGCAAAGCCATAGGTGGCCTTCAACATAACTCCGGGATGGGCCGCAACAGCACTATTCAATAAAGTAAATGAGCTTGTCTCAGTTGACGGAATATTATTTGAGAAAGCTCTTATTCCCTGGAACGTGGTGCCGGTTTTCCTTGCAAGCAAATGATAAACCACTATTCCTGCCACTGTTTGTGGTGTAAGTACACCTGCAAGGGCTGGGTTGGTAAATACAGCAGGTGTAGACGCTAATGCTGCTGCCTGTCCTTGTGCAATAGCAGGAGCCTGAGCCGCCGCTAATCCCGGCGCTGCCGCATCGGCTTCTGCCTGGGTAGCACCTCCGGCAATAAGTTGTTGTGTTATAACAGGTATTAATTGCTGGGTAACTATCGGGATCAGGGCAAGAGTAATTTGACCCGTTAGTAACTGTTGAAATGCAAGGTTAGAAGGCGCCAACACTGTCAGGTTTGCTGCAGCATTTGACAAGGCGGATACCAAAGCACCTGGGGGTGTCCCTGCAGGAACATTGCCATCAGCTCTTTCGACCGCAGCTTTGAGGTAAGTCAGGTCAGGATCGGATGCGATCCTCTGCCACAATACCTGCGATGGCGGAAGAAGGACAAAAGAGGCTCTGTGCATGATTCCATTAGCAACTTCGATATCGGTCTGGATCAAAGGAACATTGTTGGCAAAAGAGGTAGAACCTTGCTTACCTGGAAAAAGAGGCATCCTGTATCCCGGAGGCAAGGCTGCCGAAGGAGCCGATAATAGCAAGGTGCTCTGCAAATAAAGATTATTGGGAAAGGTAGCAGGAATGCTGGAGGAAGCGAATTTCTGCCCCCCCACAATATGATATCTCAAAATTGAATCCAACTGGCCGGTCCTGAATCCTTTCAGTGTAGAAACCGCCGTAGGTAATCCCAGCGCCTGGAACGAACGCTGGAAAGCATCGTTGTCTGGCGCAAAGAACGTCAACACGGCAGTTTTATCACTCAACAATGCGTCTAGTCTTCCTGAAGGATTATTGAATCCGCTCGCACGAACAATAGCACTGTCTAAATACGAGTAAGTGGTGCCGTTCGCCCTGATGGTTTCAAAAATAGTGGAACCGGTTGGTTGTGTTGGAACAATTGGCTCCGCAACCGGCAGATCTTTATTGCAAGACGTTAATATCCCTGTCACAGCAATTGCTACTGCCACCGTCTTCGTCCATTTGTTTGTAAATATTTTCATATAGCTCAGTTTGACTTAATTGAAAAATTGATCAAAGTACATTGTACGCAAAACTTACAAAATACAAACCCCCGATACTTGGATTGCCTATCGCTGTCCGGTAATACTCATTCAAAAGATTATTAGCGCCAATCTTAAATATCGATTTGATTTTTGGTTGCTTAAGGCTAATAGAAGCATCAACAGTATTGTAAGCCGGAAGGTCACCCTGGTTGAAATCGTTTTCATAAAAGAAACCATCCTGCCAGCGCCAGTTTACATTAAAGCCCAATAATTTGCCCGGGCCAAAACCGGTATTGCCGAAGGCCAGAACCGTTCTCAATTCTGGAGCATTGAAGAAAGCCCTGAAACCACTGGGTACATTTTTGATCTTATCAGAAGAAGCATTACCAGAAATAGTGAAATTAGCCGGCAATAGCCATTCGATACTGGCTGCCCAGCCATATGTTTTAACCTTCTCAGGTGAATTAACCACTACGGAAAAACCTTTGTATGGATTACCCAATGAAGGTGTGACACCTGTAGCAAACTGTATTACATCACGCCGGGTTAAAAAATCTTTATAAGCTCCAAAATAAACGTAGGCATCGATGAGCACCTTTCGGTTAATAAGCGATTTGTATCCTACTTCGAAAGTCGTAACCGATTCAGGTTTAGCCTCTATATAAGGAACTTTGGTAAGACCCGTTCCTAACGGGGGAACAGTGGATGGATCATAACCATTATTGTTGGTCAGATCATATTTGTCCCATAAAAATTTATTGGCACCGATCAGTCGACCAGAGCCTACGTCCAGGTCGATCCATTGTTGTTGCGTACTGGGAAAGCGATAGGCCGTCTGGTAGGAAAGACGGATGTTATGATCTTTCGCCGCTTTTACCAATGCAGTAACTCTCGGCGTGAATTTTCCTTTGAAATTTTCATTTTTATCGTACCTGCCTGATGCGGTTAATTTCAGTAAGTCTTTTACTATCTCTTTACCCACCTGAACATAAGCGCCAACCTCGTTAATTATAATTGGTTCACCCACTTTATCCGCAAACAATGTACCCTCACTGTTCAATTTGTATTGCTTCCAGTTACCACCAACCAGTACATCAACAAACTTGACAGCACTTGACAAATTATATTGTCCTTCCACCATCCACAGATCAGTTTTATCAAGAAATAAACCTCCAATGGGAATCGGTTTCTTCCGAACCGCATCAAAAATGGTTTGAAATTGTTGAGAATAAGCAGCGGGTCTTCCCACATCCGCTGTTCTGCGTGCTATATTATGTGCTTCAAGATCAGGGCGCCCGGCAAGCTTGGCGTTCATATATGCAAACGCATACTGGGGATACCAGGTAGTACTGGGTTTCCAGGCTTCATTAAAAAGCTGCGACGTAATTGTAAGGTTATGAGATTGACCAGCGTTTTCCTGTGTGGTGTAAGCCCGGACAAACCATTTATCAGACTTCAGTTCAACTTTATATTGCCCTACTTTCAAATCTTTCAGGGAATAACGCTGGCTACCTGTATAAACCGTATTTCCGGTTCCCCAATGGCCAGCTATGATTGCTTC
>JANOCH010000556.1:0-4996 GCA_031412015.1 Chitinophagaceae bacterium | reverse complement strand
ACTCATTGTGTTGGAAGGTTTATTGCTGGCGGTTTTGGGCGTTCATTTTTATGATCACAACCTTCACACGCAGCTTTATTGCATTCACGCATCATGACCGCACCAGTTTCGTTTAAAGCGATAAGTTTTTCCATAACTCACAAATTTTGTTATTCAACAGCAATATTACTATTGAAAGTAAGTGTGAGAAAGCAGTGAGAAAACGAATTGATGAAAACAGGTAATGAATTGGGATGCAGACCGGTCAACAAGAAGGAAAGACGATTCTATTCACATTCCTTTAGCATTTTAGACGCCGATTTCGATAGTAAAATTTCGCCTTTCAGAATGGTTATGGTTTTGCCGCCCAGTTCAACTTTATCGTCAAGGGCGGTTACAAATAATTTGCCGCCGCGTTCAGAGCATTGAAAAGCCTTTAGGCTGGTTTTATTTAGCCGGCTCTTCCAAAACCCGCCCAATACGGAATGTACGGAGCCGGTAACGGGATCTTCATCAATACCGATCCAGGGGCAAAACGAACGAAGCAGGTAATCGTACCCGGCTATATCTGATACGAAAGTAATGACCACTTCTTTGATTGTATCGCTGCTACTGACGAGTTTTATAAAGTCAGGTCGGAAACTTTTTAGGACGGACGGACTTTCGAGCTCAAGAAAAAGAGTTTGCAGTTCTTTGCAATAGCCGGAAGATTTGTAGTCACCCAACCCGATGCTATCCATTAACTCCTTAGTTACAACAGCCGTTTCCATCAAATAAACCGGGCAGCTCATCACCACTATATCATTCTCCAGCCTAACGCCAATCGCCAGTCCTTCGATAGTGGTAAAAGTAGTGGCGACTTTTGAATCAAGTTCAAAAATGACTTTAGCCGATACTAATGTGGCATGACCACAGGCCTGGATCTCGGTTGTCGCCGTATAATATTTTATTGGATAGATAGGTTTCGCAGCGGTATTTTTTTCTATAAAAGCGGTAACCGGAAAATTCAATTCCCGGGCGATAGCAAGCATTCAATCGCTGCTTAGCTTTTGTGGAGAGATGCAAACACCGGTTGGATTTCCTTTGAACGATGTTAATGTAAAAGTATCAATAAGGAAATAATTCGCCGGCATGAATATTCAATTTGCTATTAAGTTCAATGGCTGGGAACTTGCCAGATCCCGGATACCTTATTTTGCTGTCAGTTCTTCATAGGCAGCCTGCAGGGGTTTGTTAATGCCATCACCCTTCCATTGATCGCTGCCCGGAACACTGGTTGCTTTTAAAATCTCTTCCTTTGTTTTGCCGGCCTTTATTTGTTCGTCGGTAAATTTCAATACATTTCCCAGGTAATCCCTGAAAGCCCGTAGATCATCAGCCTTACCCGCTACTTCATATCCGGCACCGGAATGTCCAAACACATACAGGGTTTGATTATCAAATTTCGCAAGGGCCTTATCCAGTACCTGCATCCAGCTTTTCATATTAGCGCCTGCTCCACGATCAACGTTGGGATGACGGCGGTTAAAAAGAAGATCGCCCAGGTGAACTATGTTGGCATGTTCAAAATGGATCAGGCTATCACCATTGGTATGGCCGGCGCCAAAATAATGGAGACAAATATTTTCTTTCCCGATCTTCTGGCACCAGGTGTCGGTATAGGTCTGGTCGGGATACAATTGCTTGTCCTCGTTTTTGTTTTGTTTGGCTGAATTTTCCTGGTTGATCTTACTGTTCGCATGTGCAAGCACATGCTCTGCTATCCCTTTGAAAGAAATATTTCCTGAACTGTGGTCGCCATGATGATGCGTGTTGATCAGTAATTTGAAAGGCTTCTCCGTTTTTTTCTTCAGTTCATTGATGAGATGCTGGCTCTGTTCAGGAAATTGAGTATCCACAACGGCTATTCCCTTTTTTGATAATAAAAAAGCGATCGTGCCGCCACGCTCGGTAAAAATGCCGACATCATTGCGAAGCATGGTTATTTTCCAGGGATCTTCGAACCACGCTTTTACTATGTCTTGTTGAGCTAAACTCAGTGCTCCGATAGCCAGGGCGGAGTTCCGGACAAAGGTGCGGCGGTGCATATAAAATAGTTTACAAGTTTACAGGCAGAAAAATGTATTGATCCGACCGTTTTTAAAGTTGCTTTGTTTAGTATCGGTACGAACCAATGCCCGCCAAAGTTAATGTATGCATTGCGATAATCAGCCTGCTGCCCATGGCTGGTTATTCACCGGGAATCTTATTTTGGCTAACGGGTATATAAATATCAAACCTTGCTCCCTTGTTTAGTTTACCCGTTGCAGTTATGATGCCATTGTGGTTTTCGACTACGCGTTTGCAAATAGCAAGACCCATGCCCGTACCCGGGTAAGCTTCTTTGCTGTGGAGCCGCTGAAATACTTCAAAAATCCGATCTTTTAAATGGGAGTCGAAACCGATACCATTGTCGGAATAAACCAGGTGGTAATAGTCAATTTTCGTTGACAATCCCCGTGCCGTTAAAAGTGTCTTTTTGATCTTTAACTTACCGCCTTTTACGATCTCGCTTTTGATATTGATAAGAACCGGTTCGCCCGGTTTGGAAAATTTAAGTGAGTTACCGACCAGGTTGTGCATGAGCTGGCGAAACTGGTAAGGAATGACAGTGACCGCACCAAGGGGGGCATTTATTATTGTCGCGCTTTTTTCCCGCATCGTTTCCTCCAGGTTCCCTTTGATCTCCTCCATCATTTTTGAAAGATCCATCACTTCAAATTTGCGTTCCCCGGATCTCTTACGGGAATAATCCAGTAAATCTTCGATCAGCGCCTGCATTCGCCTGGCGGTTTCCTGGATTCTGCGGAAATAATCCTTGCCCTTATCGGACAGGTTTCCCTGTTCTTCTCCTGCAATGAGATTGACAAAGGTTTGTATCTTACGCAATGGCTCCTGTAAATCATGGCTTGACACATGTGTAAAGGAAGTCAGGTCTTTGTTGGCGTTTTCAAGCGCAATATTTTTTTGCTCCAATTCTTTTGTCCGGAGTTCGAGTTCTTCCTGGTATTTTTTTTGAATAGTAAGGTCCGTAAGAATAATACTTAATACACGCTTTGAATCCAGTAAAAAAACGTTGGCGGACATCAGCACGGGTACTTCCCTGTTATTACCCGTATACAGGCGAATTTCTTTTTTTGCATGATTTTTTTTTTCTTGCGCAAGTAAGGTTCCAAAGTACTTTTTTGAGGAGTCATGAACAAATTGCTGGAATTTTGTTCCTATAATCTGTTGCAAAGGCAGGCTTACCATTTTTGCAAAAGAAGAATTGCAATACAGAATTACCCCACCTTCGTTAACAGTAACAGCGCCTTCGTGCATTTTTTCAATTAAAATCCTGTAAGTTTTATCGGCTGTTTTCTCTGTATAAACTTTCAGGTTCTTTTTATCGGCGACAACTAATGCATCAATATTGCCTGCTTTAATCGCAGCAATAGATCCCTTAGCTTCCTGCAACTGCTGCAGGAGCTCTTTGTTTTTTTTGTTCAGCTTTGTAGTGGCTTCTAAATGCCGGGTCGTATTCTTCTTCATGTATTTAAGAATAGCATTGCTGCAAAAAGATCATGTTTTTCAGCACAGTTTCCATATACGGGAATATTTCAATGACTTTTCCTGGGGAAACAGAAATTTCTTCGGTAAGGACAAGAATAACCTGCTATATGTTTATACTAACTGATAGTTTTGACGGTTTTCAAAAAAGGGATAGTAAAATAATTACGTTTATTATCGCCATATCAATCCTTATGAATATCACAGACTTTGCCGGTTAATCTTTTCCTTCATCAGTTTATATGAAGACGGAGACTGACCCGCTATTTTTCTAAACTGGGCTGACAGATGCGCCACACTACTATATTGCAGTTTATAAGATATCTCTGTCAGGTTGAGTTCGCTGTATAACAGCAATTCCTTCACCTTTTCAATTTTCTGAATCAGGATGAACTGCTGAATGGTGATACCTTTTGCTTCTGAAAAAATATTGGCGAGATAAGTGTAATTATGATTTAATTTCCGGCTGATATAGTCGGAATGTTTCATTTTAGGGAGGTCATCAGAGTAATGATTCATTTCTATGATAACATTTTTTATTTTTTCGATGAGCAGGCTGTTTGATTTTGCCCGGTTATTCATTTTATCCGTAATATCGGACAGAATAATACTTAAAATCGATTTGCCATCTAATGACAAGGTATTTACAGACATCAATACGGGGATAGTAGTACCATTCTCCATTACTATGAAAAGTTCATCCTGCGAATAACGCTTCCAGCCATTTTTAATCAGTACCGTATATGGCTTTTTTGAAGAATCATCAATATACTTGCCGAATTTCGTTCCCATCACGTTTTGCAGCGGCCTTCCAACCATTTTTGCAAAATAAGAATTGCAATAAAGGATCGTTCCGTCGGTGTTGAGGGCCGCCGCCCCTTCATGCATCTTCTCCATTAAAATCCTGTAAATCTTATCAGCTGTTTTTTCCGTGTAAATTTTAAGGTCTTTTTTATGTGCTATAACAAGAGCGTCGATATTTCCGGTATTGATGGCAGCTATGGATTTATTAGCCTTCAGTAACTGTTGCTGAAGTGCATTATTTTCCCTGGTCATTTTTTCAATTTTTAATAATAGTTGCTTTATGTTTTCGCCAGCCATTTAAAAACAGCATTATCAAATTAGGTGAAGTCCTTCCAGCACATTTTTAACAACTGACATATCCCCAATCAGCCTTTGTTCGGGCAATGGGAATTTTTTTATCAGTACAGGAACAGCGATTATTTCTTCTTTAAGAGCCAACGAAGGTTGCTGGTAAATGTCAATTATCTCCAATTCGTACCGGCCCTTTAAATATTTCTCACAAATGGCCTTGCAATTTTCTACAGCACGGACGGAGTTGGGTAATATACCAGTAACAAACAGCCGGAGAATATAGGTTTCTCCTTTACCGGTATCTATCCTTTTTTTTGTTTTAGGGGTTATTTTT
>JANOCH010000555.1:0-9159 GCA_031412015.1 Chitinophagaceae bacterium | reverse complement strand
AGCTGGTATCACGACTATGATGGTGGCCGTTCATTTTATACCGAGTTGGGACATGTGGACGAATGTTATACCGATGAAAATTACCTGAAACATTTGTTGGGAGGCATTCAGTATGCCATGGGTGATAATAACGAACTGAATTATGGTAAAGCCAAAGCTCAATATCCTCCTGATGAAGATCGGTTTACAAAAACGCCGCTCGTACAGGGTGAGTTTTTCGAGCCAACCGAAATGACGGTACTTCCCAATCTTGATATCATGATCGTACAGCGTCGTGGTGAGATCCTTTTATATAAAAATGAAACAAAACAAATAAAACAGGTAGGCTATCTCAACGTTTATTGGAAAGCAAATGTTCCCAATGTAAATGCTGAGGAAGGATTGATGGGATTAGCTAAAGATCCAAATTTTGAAAAGAATAATTGGGTGTATATGTACTACAGCCCATCCGACAGTTCTGTCAATCGCCTGTCGAGATTTACTTTTAGAAATGATACCATTGATCTCAGCACGGAGAAAACAGTACTCGAGGTAAAATCGCAACGGGAGATATGTTGTCATACAGGCGGCTCGATTGCATTCGGTCCAGGCAATCTTTTATACTTTTCAGCAGGCGATAATTCAACTCCCTTCGATGAGGGCGGAGCGAAATATGTTAACAGTGGTTTTGGACCGATGAATGATCTGCCCGGTCATCAGCAATACGATGCGAGACGTTCTTCCAGCAACACCAATGATCTGCGCGGAAAGATCATGCGAATTAAAATTAACGACGATGCTACGTATGAAATACCTGATGGAAATTTGTTTCCAAAAGGAACCGATAAAACTAGACCTGAGATCTTTGTGATGGGTAATCGTAATCCCTATCGTATTTCCGTAGATCAGAAGAACAATAATCTGTATTGGGGAGAAGTAGGACCTGATGCAAGTAATGATAGTCTTGATACAAGAGGTCCGCGAGGATATGATGAAGTGAACCAGGCAAGAAAAGCCGGCTATTTTGGCTGGCCTTTGTTTGTCGGAAATAATTATGCATACCGACAGTTTGATTATGCAACCGGCAAGAGCGGACCTGCTTTTGATCCGGCTAAACCTATTAATGATTCAAGAAATAATACCGGTCTCCAGGAACTGCCGCCGGCACAACCGGCTTTTATCTGGTATCCTTATGCAGCATCGAATGATTTCCCCCAGGTAAGTACTGGCGGACGTAACGCGATGGCGGGTCCTGTTTATTATACGGATATGTTTCCAAAAGAAACAAGGTTGCCGGACTACTACAATGGCAAATTGATCATATACGATTGGATCCGCGGATGGATAAAGGCTGTAACACTGATGCCGAATGGTGACTTTGATAAAATGGAACCTTTTCTTTCTACTATTAAAGTGAGTTCGTTGATCGATATGGAACTCGGACCTGATGGAAAATTATATTTCCTTGAATATGGTTCAGGTTGGTTCTCTAAAAATGCGGACGCCGGTTTATTCCGGATTGACTACAACAGCGGCAACAGGGCGCCAAAAATTACATCAATGAACGTCGACAAAACATCAGGTGTTCTGCCTTTTGCCGTAAAAGCTACGGTAGAAGCCAGTGATCCTGAAAAAGACGAAATAACGTATACCTGGGATTTCGGCGATGGTAAGACAAAAGAAACTACTACTCCTGAAGCTGATTTTTCTTACACTACTCCGGGGGATTATAAGATATCGGTGGAAGTGAAAGACAAGAATGGCGCGTCATCAAAAAGTAATGCGGTTTCGGTATATGCGGGCAACGAAGAACCAATTGTGACGATACAACAAACTGGGGGCAACCGGTCTTTCTATATGCCGGGCAAAGCTGTTCCTTATTCCGTTGCGGTAAAAGATAATGATACGGCTAAGATTGATAATGCCAACCTGTATGTGTCCGTGGAATATATGCAGGGTTTTGATAAGGCTGGCTCTACCATGGGTCATCAGCAGGGACAGGCATTATTAAGCGGAAAAAGCCTGACGCAATCGCTGGATTGCAAAACCTGTCATAAGGAGGCCGAGAAATCTATTGGTCCTGCGTTCAAGCTGGTGGCGGAGAAATATCAAAAGGATCCCAACGCAAGAACTTATTTGAGTGATAAGATCGTCAAAGGTGGTAAAGGAGTTTGGGGAGAAGTAGCAATGGCTCCTCATGCAAGTATTGCACAAAATGATCTGCAGGAAATTGTGAGCTGGATATTATCCTTAGGAAATAAAGAGGCGGTCAAAAAATCATTGCTGGCTACAGGAAATATTATTCCACCCGCCGGTCAAAAACCAAATACAGCATTGGTATTATCGGCCAGTTATACTGATAAGGGAGGTAACAATAGTAAGGCGCTTACCGGCAGTAACAGTATTGTATTAAGAAGCAACCAATTTGGTTTTTCAGGTAAAGAAGAGATAAAAGGATTTACAACAGGACGCTTTAACGGAGTTCGTTTTATGATACTACCACAAGCGGAAGGATGGTTTGCTTTGGATAGTATAGATCTTTCCGGTGTAAGATCCATTAATCTTAAAGCAGGCTGGCAAACCGCTCCAACTTCGGGAATCGAACTCGAGTTAAGATTGGACGCACCAGATGGCAAATTGATAGGTACGGGAACTATGCCTGTTCCAAAGAAAGAGGATAAAAGCGGTATCGTATATTTGCCGTTTGAAGCCGTAACAGACGGACGGTTCCATAAATTGTATTTTGTGTATAAACCAAAACCAGGAAGAGGAACAGTGTCCGGCGCCATATCAACAGTAGAATTCAATGCGAAATAGATCGAACTAATCTTGTTAGAATTGGTAAAGGGATCGGCGCTGCTGATCCCTTTAATTTTTTGGTTCTATCATGTCCCAAAGATTTCCATACAGATCTTTAAAGACCGCTACTGTTCCGTAAGATTCTTCAGTGGGCTTCCTGACAAACTCAATGTCTTGCCCGATCATATTTTCATAATCCCGCATGATATCATCGGTGTGAAGAAATAAAAATACCCGGCCGCCGGTTTGATTTCCCACCCTACTTTTTTGTTCTTCGGAGCCAGCTTTTGCGAGCAACAGGCGACAGCCATCAGAACCGGGCGGAGCAACCAACACCCATCTTTTGGTTTCGCTTAAGAGGGTATCTTCTATCAACGAAAAATGAAGTTTTTCAGTATAAAATTGAATGGCCTCATCATAATCATCCACGACAAGGGAAATAGCAACAATGTTTTGCTTCATTAGTTTTAAATTTTTTGTTTTCAAAGCTAGTGCTATGTTACTGATAAATTGACCACTAAGATTGCCACGGATACATGGCAAATACATTTCAAATCCGCGTATCCGTGGCATCAAAAATGCGACAAACTAAACTTAACTTAACACTAGCCACAAAAGCTATCGTGTAGATGCATTCCATTTTCATTGAATCCGTTCCTCATTTCACCTGCTAAGCAGATCAGTTCATTCACGACAGGATTGCTTTCTGATCATTGCCGGCCAATCTTGCAATAAATTCAAAGTTCAAACATTAAACCTATCATGAAAAAATCCTTTATTGTTGTGCTTGGGGTGGCTGCTACAACCGCCACAGCACTGCTGGCCGTCCAGGCCAATTCAACCGACGTCAAAAAAACAACCCGGTGATCGTAAGTAAAGACAGTTTGATAAACCGTGGCGCCTACCTGGTTTACACCATGCTTTGCGATGATTGTCATTCGCCAAAGAAATTGGGACCCAATGGGCCTGAGATCATCCCTGAACTTCGACTCTCGGGCGCCAGGCAAAATACCAAACTACCTCCGCTGGATGTATCAGACATTGAGAAAGGATGGACCTTGTTCAATGAGGATTTTACTTCGATCGCAGGTGCATGGGGAGTATCTTTTGCGGGCAACCTCACCAGTGACGAAACAGGCATCGGTAACTGGACGGAAGAGAAGTTTAAAAAAGGGATCACCCAGGGAAAATACAAAGGACCTGACAATGGTCGTACGCTATTACCACCAATGCCATGGCCTCAATTCAGTGTACTTAATGACGCAGACATAAAGGCCATTTATACTTATTTGCAATCGACCAAACCGGTCAGGAATGTGGTGCCTGGTCCAAGAGCATTTTCAGAGTTGAAGTAATTACCTGATCAACTATTCGGTATCTGTTAACAAGAAGAAAGCGAATCAGGTGAGGAAGTTATTAGACCTGTAAAAGCCTTTATGTTATGCAGGGGCTCTGCAGGTTCACTTTTTTTAAACTATTGATAAAGTGCTAACACTTCTTTTAGGATACCGTTGATCTTTTTGATCGGAATATTTTTGCCGGCGTCCACGAGTAATACCTTCATCCGGGCTCTTTTTTCAACAAGAAGGTCGGGATGGTCGATCTTTTTTCCATCTACAATTCCGATATAGGGCTGACCGTATTTCTTGTGTACCCAGAGATAACAAAAACGTTTTCCTTTGTAACAATAAAATGGCATTCCGTATTGCCAGGCTTCTGTAACAGCAGCATCCTGTTCTAAGATATGCGTTCTCAAAAACTGCAAACAGCTTTTGAGAGGTTCTTCTTTTTGCAAAAACCAGTTGTCAACAGGTCGTAGCATTTGGAGATCATTATTTACCCGTAAATTGATCAATAAGCTTCATTACCTTTAGCCCGTCCCCGGCACTGCATGGATTCGGTCCTTCATCAAGAAAATAGTTCACCACCTGTTCTATCATTGGCTGCTGAACATGTTGCAAAGGATCAAAAGAAATCGATTCGGTTTTTCCATCCAGCGTCAACAGCGCAGGCTTATGTTCAAAAAAACTAAAGGTTATTTTTCCTTTGTCACCCACAATCTCGCAGCGGTCCTCTTCATCCTTCTCCGCGACATTGAAACACCATATTCCGCTAAACTGCACACCAGTTTTAAAAAGAATATTTCCTGTCACCATATCATCCGCCGGATAGATTCCCGCCTGGTTGTTGGAAAAACCGAAAGCTTTTGCTGGTTCACCCAAAAAGTAATACATCACGTCAAGCTGGTGCGGCGACAGGTCGTGAAATAAACCACCACCGGCCAATGCAGGATCAACCCTCCAGGCTGTTTTTTCAAAATTCAAATCCTGCTGCGTGTATGATTTTTTATACAGGCTCAAACGGGCAAATCTTACTTCTCCGATAACTTTATCATGTATTAATTGTTTTATTTTTTTAAAAAGTGGTTGTGCACGGCGATAGTGAGCCACTGTTAATTTTCCTTTCATTTCATCAACCGTATTCATCATTCGTTCGGCCGACGCGGCATGTATGGTCATAGGTTTTTCAACATAGACTGGTTTACCGGCTTTTAACACCGCCATCGTATATTCTTCATGCGAGGAAGGTGGGGTAGCAATATAAACCGCATTGATATCCGGATCGTTAATAAGTTCATTGGCATCCGTATACCATTTGGGAACATTGTGGCGGAAGGCATAATCTTTTGCTTTGGCGGCATCTCTTCGCATGACAGCTACTAGTTCTGAATTGTTGACTTTATTGAATGCAGGTCCGCTTTTTAATTCTGTTACATCACCACAACCGATAATACCCCAACGTATTTTTTTCATGCGTTTTTATTGAGCTGCGGAAATTACAATTTCTTTTTAAAAGGCGTCCCCTTTATGTGGGCGCACCTACAACATGCCGGAAAAAACCAGGTATACATATTCTAACAACAGAGCCCGTTCCGTTTTTCGGGATAGCCCCTGGATGGCAAAAAGGAAAGGTCGGCTAGCGCAGGAATAGCTGGAATAGATCAATGCGTCAGGACGTTGTCAGGTGTTCAATAATTTGAGAGCCTTATTAATATCAGTTGATCCGGCAATCACCGGCAAGAAAAGATCACCCTTCTTTTTAACTCTATCCAGCATGCTTTCGATAGTAAACTGCGATGGATCCAGTTTGTGATCTACCTCCTTCCATTCGAGGGCAGCCGAAGCAGTGGCACCTTTCCTGGGCCGCAAACTATATACAGATGCCAGCGTTTGACCACTGCGGTTTTGCAAGTAATCTATGTAAATGTTGTTACCTCTTTTGCTCAATGATCTTTCCAGCGAAGTTGTTTTGGGCAATTGATCCTGCACCAGCGAAGCAATAATATGCGCAAAGTCCTTGATCGTTTTATAATCATATTTATTTTTCATCGGTATATAGACATGTAAGCCTGAAGCTCCTGACGTTTTACAATAGGAATCAACACCGGCCTTGTCCAAAACCATTTTGGTAGCCAGTGCTACATCCACTACCTGCACAAAAGTATTTTTAGGCGAAGGGTCAATATCAATCACCATCCAGGTTGGATTACCCGGTTTTTTAGTAGTGCTGTTCCATGGATTTATTTCTATACAACCCAAATTGGCGAGGTACAATAGAGTGGCTTTGTTGTTGCAAACTATATAGTCAATGACCTTATTGCTGCTTTCACTGTCTACCTTAAATACATCAACATACGACGGTGCGTTCTCCCCGGCATCTTTGTGAAAAAAACCTTCGTCCCTAATGCCATGGGGGTTCCTTCGCAAAGAAAGCGGCCTGTCTTTTAAATGCGGTTGAATATAGTCGGCCATTTTATCGTAGTAATCGATCACGTCGCCTTTCGTGTACCCTTCGTCGGGCCAAAATATTTTATGACGGTTAGTCACGTTCACTTTGAATTTACCCACTTTCATCTCCGCATTTCTCTTCACATCTTTGATTTCTTCCAGTACTTCTTCATTGACATCTTTAACCTTTTTTTCCTCCCTCAGTCGCAGAAAAACAGGATGGCGAAAAATATCATCCCTTGTTACTTCGGTATAAGCAATATCAGCTACCAATTTGGGTTTTAACCAGGTAACGTCTCCATTCAACGGCACTTCTGTTTTAAAAGGTGATGTTTCGGTTTCAAAGGGTTTCATCTTTTTTTTCAAAGAAGCCAGTAGCTCTGATGAAAATCCTGTACCTACATGACCGCGGTATTGCCAGCTTTTACCTTTTTTATTCGCCAGCACCAAGGAACCAAAATGAGCTCTCCCTCCTTTTGGTTCGGTATAGCCAGCTATTACTACTTCCGTACTTTGAATGTTCTTTATTTTCAACCATTCCCTGCTCCGGTATCCGCGGGCATATTGACTATCTTTTTTCTTGGCAATAATTCCCTCCAGTCCCTGCTCTTTTGCCTTTTCAAGAAATGCGATACCATCAGTATCGATATGATCGCAATAGCGAATCGTCTGATTCTTCTTTAATAATTGCTTCAATATCTTCTTCCTTTCTACTACCGGTAATTTCTCCATGTTCCTTCCGTTCAGCTCCAAAATATCAAATACATAATAGACCAAAGGATAATTCAGATGATTTTCATAATGCTGCAGCTTTTGAAAATCAGGAAGATTTTTTTCGTTTAGTAAGACGATCTCCCCATCCAATATTGCTTCATGTTTTATTTTCTTCAATGCCTGGTAAATCGCTGGAAAGCGTTCGCTGAAATCGATTCCATTACGGGAATAAAATTTTATTTCGCTCTTTTTTATTTCGGCAATGGCCCGGTATCCATCCCATTTTATTTCGAAGATCCAATCCTTATCATCGAATGGGGTCTTAGTGATAGTAGCCAGCATGGCCTTAACAAAAGTTGAAAGCTTTTTGGCTTTCCCATGACGAATGGATGCTATTTGGTTTTCGGGTACAGCCTTCCCGTTTTGCTCTTCAGCATTATAAATGGTATTGGTGGAATATTCATCCTTATGTTTGATGAGCAACCAGTTCTTATCATCATCTTTTATCCTTACCAATACGAATTCGCCCTTAAGCCTTTTACCCTTCAATATAAATTTCAATTCACCTTTATTCAGTGCCTGCAAAGCCTGTTTTTCTGTGAGAGCTTCTTCATCTTTATCAAAAGGCTCGAATTTTCCATTATCCCATATTTCTACCGTACCGGCCCCATAATTTCCCTTTGGTATCGTTCCTTTAAAACCGATATAACTGACAGGATGATCTTCTACCATCACCGCCAATCTTTTTTGAGAGGGGTTCAATGATGGGCCTTTGGGTACCGCCCAGCTTTTTAAGACACCTCCTAATTCTAACCGGAAATCATAATGAAGATGTGAAGCATTATGACGCTGAACGACGAAACGTGACTTAGCCGCCATTTCCTTTTTGCCAGATGGTTCAGCCGTTTGACGAAAATTTCTTTTCTTATTATAGGTAGCGAGACTCATGAAGCTTTACGTTTGCCGGTAGATAAACTGGCTTTTAATTGTTCCATCAGGTCCTTGGTGGCAGAGTGAACCACTTTCAATGGAGTAAAAGGAGTTGCTTTTCCTTTTGATTTCGCCTTGATGATCTTTAAAAGCTTGTCACTATAATCATCTTTGTATTTCTTAGGATCAAATTTCTTGCTTAATTGGTTGACCAGATTGACGGCCATTTTCAATTCCGCAGGTTTGGATTTGACCGTAGGTAAGTTAAGATCTTTTGGTGATCTTATCTCCTGTGCAAAACGGATACGATTTAAAATGATCACATCGTCTTTTGCTTTAATGATCGCCACATGCTCACGGTTATGCATGACAAACATCCCCACTCCCGTCTTCCCGGTTTTTTGTAGGGCATCTCTTAATAAGGTATAAGCTCTTACACCAGTTTTCTCGGGTTCCAGGAAATAGGGCGTTTCAAAATAAGTGCTATCGATCTCTTTTTCATTCACAAACTGGGTGATCTCTATATGCTTGGTCTTTTCAGGACTGGCCTTTTCAAAATCCGATTTATCCAGCACCACGTATTTTTCGTTGACCAGGTAGCCCCGGACGATATTTTCCCAGGCTACTTCTTTGCCGGTGCTTTCATTAACCCGTTTAAATTTTATATTGGAATGATCCTTCTTGTCCAGCATATCAAGGTCAAGGGTACTTTCTTCCACAGCGCTGTACATTTTAATGGGGATATTCACCAGCCCAAAGCCGATCGAGCCCGTCCAGATTGCTTTCATAACAAATGTTTAGGTATAGTGATTAAAAAACATGCCAGATTAATGACCCGGATCTGCCCGTCATATCTCTATTATGACTATCATCCATTCCACCATTAGTTTCAGCTTTATAAATTTCGTGACAGTGCTCCGCCAATTAATAGCCGGTAAAGGGCTTATTA
>JANOCH010000554.1:0-1519 GCA_031412015.1 Chitinophagaceae bacterium | reverse complement strand
GCTGAAGGTTCATTTTTTCCAGCAATTCCTTTTCAATACTGTTCTCCCGGTGTTTATCTATGATGTAAACCGCTTCATATAATGTTTCAAACACCAGGTTCACACTTAGCCCGGTCAGGTAAGCGTATTTGATGTCATTTTCCTGTATGCTGTAACCGAGGATATGAAAATACTGGAATACGTACAAAATGATCAATACCGAAGGAGTCATTACCAGCAGGTTGACCCCGATCTTATATACATTCCTTTTCAGGGTTTCTTCCAGCGAAGGGAATTTTTTTTCTACTAACTCGTTGTACTGAACATGACCAAACCAGGAAAAATAGCCGAGAAAGTAAATAATGGGTGTGGTGACGGCCCATACCCGCCAGTCGGTCCACATCCGGTCATCGTAGAGAATATAGATCCACGCCAGGGTGATCAGCGGCATGGGTATCCAAAAACACCAGACATAAAACTTTTTTGGTTTTGCGAACTTCATATTGCTTCCTCCTGCTGGTCAACAAATGCCAATAGCAGCTTGCGTTCATCTTTATCGTCTACAATGTTGACGGGTGGTGCATTGAGCATTTTATATTTCATTACCAGGTTATCAAGCCCCTCATCCACGTTCAGGTTTTGCCGTATTATTTTTTCTTGTTTGGTATTGGCGATGCAAAGCTCTTTTTCATTGTGTACGTAAATACGAATGTATAAGGGCTTTTCCTTGTCAAGCGCATTGGTGTAAATAATATTTTCCAATATTACCTGCATGCTGAGCGGTGGGATTAATTTTTGCGATACACGATCGTCTACGTTAACCGAGGCTTCAATGGAGTTGCCAGACCTTTCTTTGGCCAGGTAAAGGTATGACCGGGCAAATTTTACTTCTTCCGCCACCGGCACCAGCAGTTCATCATCGCTGCGCAAAAGATAGCGGTGTACTTTGGTCATTTCATCCAGGAATATTTCAGCTTTCACCTCATCTTCCTGTATCAAGCCCGAAAGTGTATTAAAACAATTGAATAAAAAATGCGGGTTGATCTGTCCTTTTAAACCAAGCAGCTTACTTCGGCGATAGGCGTTTTTCAGCTTCTCCGTTTCCGCCAGCGAAGCTTTCCACTCTCCCCAGTTGGCGACTCCTTCGTTGATAAACGTGAGTGTTGTGCTGACAATGCACCCATATACAATGGCCCACCAGAACATCTCCTGTCTTACCGGGCAACTTAAAAGCGATACCTGCTCATATACGGCGAAAATGCCGCTCAGCATCAAAAGGTTCATGAAATAAAATACAGGAAGCATAAAGGCGATCCTCTTAAACAGGTCGCCGGCAGCGGGTATACGCATCCTAAAGAACATGGCTACCGTGCGGACAACAAAATAGGCCATCACTAAATAAATGCCACTGTATAAAAAACTCAGGGTAAACTCGCGGATTGTATTAAAAATACAGGTACCAAACATCAGCGCATTTAATACGACAATATAAGGTAACATGATCCAGGCAAATGCCTGTAGTTCCCTTTTCACTTATTGT
>JANOCH010000553.1:0-5044 GCA_031412015.1 Chitinophagaceae bacterium | reverse complement strand
TTCCCGTAAACCCATTCTTACGAGCATAGTCCTTGGCAGTATGTAAGAAGCGAGCCATGTGTTCCTGCTCGCGTTTCATATTCGTATTCAATAACGTGAGGTATCCTTCTCTTCCACCCCAGAAAACATAATTTTCTCCACCCAAAGCAATCGTTGCATCCAATGCATTTTTCACCTGCGTTCCTGCATATGCAAGCGCATGAAAATTAGGATTGGTGGCTGCACCATTCATATATCTGCGGTTAGAAAATAAATTAGCTGTAGCCCAAAGCAATTTTACACCACTTGCTTTTAAATGGTATGATGAGAATCGCACTATTGCAGGTAAGACCATGAAAGAATATTTCAAGTTTGCAGTGGCTTACTGGCATTCCTTCTGTGGCAGCGGCGCTGATCCGTTCGGTGAACCGACGCATTTATTTTCCTGGAATGAAAAAGGGGATGCGGTAGAAAGAGCAAAGGATAAAGCTGATGCTGCTTTTGAATTTATTACTAAACTGGGATTGCCTTATTATTGTTTTCATGACCTTGATGTTGTTGACTATGGCACTGATGTAAAAGAAAATGAGAGAAGACTTAATGCTATTACAAAATACCTGGGTGAGAAACAGGCGGCCAGTGGTGTGAAGCTGCTTTGGGGCACCGCCAATCTTTTTTCAAACCGGAGATATATGAATGGTGCGGTTACTAATCCTGATTTTCATGTATTAACACATGGCGCTGCACAGGTGAAAGCCGCATTGGACGCAACGATCGAATTAGGCGGTGAAAATTATGTCTTCTGGGGTGGGAGAGAAGGCTACATGAGTTTGCTCAATACCGACATGAAAAGAGAGAAGGAACATTTCGCCCGCTTCCTGCATACTGCAAAAGACTATGCAAGAAAGAATGGTTTCAAAGGAAAGTTTTTTATTGAACCTAAGCCTTGCGAACCATCCAAACATCAATATGACTATGATTGCGAAACGGTGATCGGTTTCTTACGTCAACATGACCTGTTGAATGATTTTAGTTTGAATATTGAAGTAAATCATGCCACATTAGCCGGACATACTTTTACGCATGAATTGCAGATCGCTGCTGATGCAGGATTGTTAGGAAGTATTGATGCAAACCGCGGCGATTACCAGAATGGTTGGGATACGGATCAGTTTCCAAATGATATCAATGAATTGGCGGAAGCGATGCTGGTCATACTGGAAGCCGGTGGTTTCAAAGGTGGCGGTATTAACTTCGATGCGAAGATCCGTCGTAACTCAACTGATCCTGCAGACCTGTTCTATTCACATATCGGTGGCATGGATATTTTCGCAAGAGCATTAATCACTGCTGATAATATTTTGAATAAATCAGATTATAAAAAAGTAAGATCAGAGCGATATGCATCATTCGACAATGGTAAAGGAAAAGAGTTTGAGCAAGGAAAATTGTCGTTAGAAGATCTTCGGGCCTATGCTATTGAAAATGGCGAACCTGCTTTGAAAAGCGGTAAACAGGAATACCTCGAAAATATCATCAACCGGTTTATTTAATTAACTCCAATAATTGTCATCAATAGTTTTTATCAGCTGATTAAAATTTGCCATTATGAATTTCCTGGGAACGCTGGACTGGATATTCCTTATCCTGTACATGTTAGTCATAGCCGGTATTTCGATCTGGTCAATCAGAAAAAGTAAAAATTCGCCGACTGATTATTTCCTTGCCAACCGTAATTTGGGTTGGTGGGTCATCGGTGCTTCCATTCTTGCATCCAATGTCGGCTCAGAACATATAGTGGGTTTAGCTGGTGAGTCGGCAAGGTCGGGAACACCCATGGGGCATTATGAATTGCACTCATGGATCGTGCTGGTATTGGGGTGGGTATTTGTTCCGTTTTATATGCGGAGCAATGTTTATACTATGCCGGAATTCCTGGAAAGAAGATTTAATGCTAAGGCACGCCGGTTATTGTCAATTATTCAGTTACTCAGTTATGTTATTGCTAAAGCATCGGTAACTATTTTTGCGGGAGCATTGGTGTTTAACCAGTTCCTCGGGGTGGGATTCTGGGAAGGAGCTATCATCCTGGTGGTAGTTACCGGTGTGTATACCATCTTTGGTGGGTTGCATGCCGTTATGTACACAGAAGCTATACAGGCATTTGTTCTGTTGATAGGATCAGCGGTATTACTATACTTTGGTTTGGAAAAAGTGGGAGGCTGGAGTGGAATGATAGCAGCAGTGCCACCTGAGAAATTGAATATGTTTCGTCCGTTAAGCGATCCTGAATTTCCGTGGTTGGGTATTTTGTTCGCCTCACCAATTGTAGGTCTTTGGTATTGGTGTACGGATCAGCATATCGTACAACGTTGCCTCGCCGGAAGAAATGAAAAGGAAGCAAGACGGGGAACCATCTTTGCAGCCTACCTGAAATTGCTTCCGTTTTTTATATTCCTTATTCCCGGTTTGATCGCTTATGTTTTACATTCAAGAGGTGAATTAATATTACCACTCAACGCCGAGGGACAGACTGACTACAATGCCGCTTTTCCTGCGATGGTAGAACAGATCATGCCGATAGGATTAAGAGGATTGCTGGCGGGTGGATTATTAGCAGCGCTGATGGCATCCCTGGCGTCGGTATACAATGCATGTTCTACTTTGTTTACCATGGATATTTATCAAAAAATGAAACCAGAAGCCACTGGTAAAGAACTGGTGAAAGTGGGTCGTATAGCAACCGGTGTAGTGGTATTATTAGGTATGGTATGGATTCCGATGATGGGGAGAATTTCGAGTTCACTATACAATTACCTGCAAAGTGTTCAATCTTATTTAGCGCCTCCAATTGCCGCCGTGTTTTTATTGGGTGTATTTTTTAAACGTCTTAATGCAGCAGGAGCTTATACGGCCATGGTCGCTGGGTTCATTATTGGTCTTATAAAACTTACGCTGGAGTTATTTCAAACCAGTCTTACAGGTATTCTTCATGATTTCGCAACCATTAATTTCCTGTATTTCTGTATTTATTTATTCCTTTTCTCGGTGGTGGTAATGGTGGCGGTAAGCCTGCTGACACCGAAACCAAGCGAAGAACAGATCAGGGGATTGACCTTTGCAACGACAGTAGCGGAGGACAGGGCGGCAAGCCGGGCGAGTTGGAACAAATGGGATGTCGTGCTTTCATTGATCGTGGTGGTAGTCATAGTAACTGTGTTCGTTTATTTCTCTCCATTGGGCGTAGCGAAATAAATATCGTAAGGTTGATTCACGGAATGGAGTTCTGATGTTGTTCGTGATATGTCATCATTTATTTAGTAAATACTAAAAGCAGGAGCGTAATTATGTTGATGGAGCAAACCATGCGATGGTTCGGACCAAATGACCCGGTTAGTTTATCGGATATACGGCAATCCGGTTGTACCGGTGTGGTGACCGCATTGCATCATGTACCGGTGGGTGAAATATGGACAACGGAAGAGATCAATAAAAGAAAATCACAGGTGGAAGCAGCCGGTATGAACTGGACCGTCATTGAAAGTCTCCCGGTACACGAGGATATTAAAAAACAAACGGGCAATTACCTTCAGTCCATAGAAAACTATAAACAGAGTTTGCGGAATGTAGCTGAGTGCGGATTGAAAGTTGTGACGTACAATTTCATGCCGATCCTCGACTGGATGCGTACCGATATTTCCTTTACGATGCCGGATGGAAGCAAAGCCTTGCGTTTTGAAAAATCCGCTTTCGTGGCGTTTGATGTTTTTTTATTAAAAAGACCTGGTGCTGAAAACGAGTACACGCCGGACGAAATTAAAAAGGCGCAATTGCGGTTAAAGTCGATGACGGATGAAGAAGAGGAAGTACTTTATAAAAATGCTTTATTAGGCTTGCCAGGAAGCGAAGAAAGATTTACTCCTGAACAAATTCTGGCAGCCTTAAAAACTTACGAGCATATTGATGCTGCTAAATTAAAAGAACATTTATTTTATTTTCTGAAAGCGGTAGTGCCGGTGGCTGAAGAGATGGGGTTAAAAATGGCGATACATCCCGATGATCCCCCTTATCCTTTGTTGGGATTACCAAGAATTGTAAGCACGGAAAAAGATGCCAATGAATTATTAGCCGCTGCTCCCTCTCCGGCGAATGGATTGTGTTATTGCACCGGATCTTATGGGGTACGTGCTGATAACGACCTGCCGGGAATGGTCAAACGCCTTGGTGATCACATTCATTTTATTCACTTGCGCAGTACTAAAAGAGATGCGGAAGGAAATTTCTTTGAAGCCGATCACCTCGATGGTGATGTAGATATGTATGCCGTTATCAAAGAAATCGTATTAGTGATGAAGAAAAGAAATATTTCCATTCCCATGCGCCCTGATCATGGTCACCAGATGCTCGACGATCTGAAAAAGGCAAGTTACCCCGGTTACTCCGCTATTGGCAGGTTGAGAGGCCTTGCAGAATTAAGGGGAGTTGAGTATGCGGTGAGTAAGAGTTTATAATGAAAATGCAATCATCGTAGCGATTCTCTTAGTTTAATGTTGATACTTCCTACCTTTAATAGGTTGCTTTAAAATAATGCAGTTTCATCAATCTTCCTATTTAATTAATTTAACATGGGAATAAGGTTCTTAAGTTTATTGTCATTGCTATTAGCTATTACTACGGCTAACGCACAGAAATCAAAGAAGACCATGGCTGCCATTCCAACTCCGGCAAAAGTATGGTCTGCCGAAAAAGCCAATGCCTGGTACAAAGAACATAGGTGGATGACGGGAGCTAATTATATTCCCGCCACGGCCATCAACCAGTTGGAAATGTGGCAGGCCGAAACATTTGATCCGGCTGTTATTGACAAAGAATTGGGCTGGGCGCAAAGTATTGGTTTTAATACCATGCGTGTTTTTTTACATCATATTGCCTGGGATGTTGACCCGGATGGATTTAAAAAAAGAGTAAAGGATTATCTCACTATTGCTGATAAGCATGGTATAAAAACAATGTTTGTTTTTTTTGATGATTGCTGGAATAAAGAACCAAAGGCTGGCCTTCAACC
>JANOCH010000552.1:0-5713 GCA_031412015.1 Chitinophagaceae bacterium | reverse complement strand
ATGCCAGGATGCAGCCACAAAGACATTTTTGTAACATTAGCGGATGTAACCACTATTTGGTTTTGACCCGTGATGTTTGCTTCCGCTTTCCCCCCCGGCATATTCATCGTGGTAAGGCTCAATGACCAGTTATTGAAATCTGAAGCCGATGAGCAACCACCTGTTCCTGTTTCTTTTGCATAGTCATACGGAATCGTTCCCGTTCCTGTTTGTTTAATACTAACCCACATGGTATGAGGACTTGGTTTTTCCGTCCAGGTAACACCAAAGTTGTTACCCGTATCATAAGAACGCCACGGGTTTATGGCGGTCACATTACTCCGGTAAGGATTTCTTACTTTATCTGTCACCCAACCTTGCTGTCCACTAATAAAATTCTTCCAATACAGTTCTCCTGACGCGTCCCAGGCGTGCCCTGCCGGGTATTCGTATAGTTTGTGAACAGTACTTGCCTTATATAATGCCTGGTGAGCCAGTCTTGCATATTCAATGGCAGTGTTGTGAGGTCGGCAGCCAGAACTGTTATGGTAGGCATCCGTAACCCCATGGATCAGGTACATGGGCATATTCTTAAGTCCGTCCCACGTGCCAAGACTCCAACTACCTGCAGAAGCCATTACCGCTGAAAGCCTGTCATTTAATCTCAATGCCTGGTGATATGCGCCAATTCCTCCCATAGAGAATCCTGCTATGACAACACGATTATAATCGATATTATATTTTGCAGCTATTTCTGTGATAATATCCATCAGGTATTGGTCTGCATCCGGAACATCCCACCGGCTGGCGTGCTGCGGATGCGGTATTACAGAACCGAATGGCGCAATCGGAGCCACCAGGATATAATTTGAATTATCGGTTTCTGTTCTTGCATATGACCTTCCTGTTAGCAGTTCATTGTCCATATCATATTGAGCAAGATGGTCAATATCCGTCGCACTCCAGGATCCACCACCATGTAGCCAGATCATTAATCCCATAGGTGCGGCAGCGCTGTAATGATTAGGCACATACATGTGATACTGGTGATCAGGATACCGTTGCCGGAATAGTGGATTGTTGAAACTTTGATAGAATACCTGCCCTTTTTGTGTGCCTGTTGGAACCGGTTTTACTTTTTGTATAACGCTATCAATATTTCCAACCCATGAATCAAGAATGGCTTCCAGTGAATCTCTGCCCGTTGTGGAAGCAAGCCATTTCTTTGCAACAGCAACTATATCTCCTGAGGGTTGTGCCGGAGTCGCCGGAGGAGTACCGCCACAAAGGCCAAATATCTCTTTGGTTATATCAAGGGGTGTATAACCTCCCTGTATCATTGCGTCAATGATCCTTTGGTTCATTGGCCAGGGCCATAAATTCTCATTTGTAAGAACCCCGTTAACATATCTTTTTTCTACAACAGCGCCCTGACCTGAAGAATTTGCCGGATTGAGAATACCGCCACCATTAGCTGTCACTGCAGAACAATTAGGCGACGATAACATTTTTGTTACGCTCCATGAACTGGCAATCGTCCATGGTTCCTGCACTCCACCAATCCTTGTTAAATTCGTTACTGTATTAAGGGATGCGGAACCGCCGGTACTTTCAAGGTTCACATTCTGAATATATGAATGATTAGGTCCCGGCTCAATATAGGAAATGCAATCCTTCATCTGAATTCCCTTTATGTAGAAGTCAAAGGGTGAAGCATTACCCCTGTTTGGTGAATTATGATAGCGTTGATTTTGTTTCAGATAAGCTATACATCCGAATGTTTTGATGTTAGCGATATCACTTGGTACCGTGGGCCCTAAATCAAATCCATCATTGCCAAATATTCCACCCGGCTGATGCACCTGGTAATTTGAATATTGGGTTGGACTACCATTATTCTCATCGGTGTTAACAGTGTAATCATAATTTCTGAGCGTGTAAGTCTGCGGCATTTTTAAGGCGTCCCAGGTGCCAATACAGTTTTCCGCTATGTTATCATAACTGTTATAGGATAAAGTAAAAACTTTTTTAGGACCTAATACAATACTGCCCTCCCATCTTCCAAAGCAACGCCTGAAGGTATTGTTGTCTGCTCTTTGTGTGGCGCCAAATATCTTTCTAGCCTGTCCCCATCCCGCACAATCTTCAATCAGGTTATTGGATGATGCTCTTAAATTCCAAATGTTAACATTACCGTCTGATGACTCCCACCCGATCACTCTTTTGAAGATATTGTTGTTTGAATTCACAATCGTAATCACGCTTGACTGGAATGGAGAATGATGCACATTAAAACCCTCCAGCAGGAAATAGTTATTGTATTCGAGTTTGCAGGGAATATTGGTTCGCTCACCGTCAATATCAACCTTGCCATCATTGAAGGCAAGAATCGCAATCCGATTGGTAGCCGTCCCCGATAAATTTTGCGGTGGCGTAATCATTGATGATACACCGGTATAGCGGCCATCCAGCAAATTCAATGTATCACCTGCCTTTGCCACTTTCCAAAAATCAGCGATGCGGAAAGGTGAAGCAAAGGTGCCATTACCAGTACCTGTGGGTGATGCATAATAACCACCCCTGTTTGTGGGAGGCGTCGTTGCTGCATTTACGGTAACCAATATTATATCTGTGGCTGTAGCTCCACTATTATCTGTTACACGTAATTGTAAACTATACACGCCCTGCACCAGGTTGTTCACTATCGTTTGCGCCTGGGCTGATGAAACAATTGTAAACTGCGTTGGACCTGATAGTTTGGTCCACTGATATCCTGCAATTGTTCCATCAGGATCAGTCCCTGTTCCTGTTAAGGTCAAACTATTCGTTGGCAACGTAATCGAACGATCCGTACCTGCATTAGCTGTCGGTGCCTGGTTCGCAGGTGGAGTCGTAGCATTGACGGTTACTATAACTACATCTGTCGCCATAATACCCCTGTTATCTGTTACACGTAATTGAAAACTATACACTCCCTGCACCAGGTTGTTTACTATCGTTTGTCGCTGAGTTGATGACACGATCGTAAACTGAGATGGGCCCGTTAATTTCGTCCACTGATATGCTGCAATTGTTCCATCAGGATCAGTCCCTGTTCCTGTTAAGGTCAAACTATTCGTTGGCAGCGTTATCGAACGATCCGTCCCTGCATTAGCTGTCGGTGCCTGATTCGCAGGTGGAGTTGTAGCATTTACGGTTACTATTATTATATCTGTCGCCGTAGCCCCACTGTTATCTGTTACCCGTAATTGAAAACTATACACTCCCTGTACCAGGTTGTTCACTATCGTTTGTCGCTGAGTTGATGACACGATCATAGACTGAGATGGACCCGTTAATTTCGTCCACTGATATCCTGCAATTGTTCCATCAGGATCAGTCCCTTTTCCTGTTAAGGTCAAACTATTCGTTGGCAACGTAATCGAACGATCTGTCCCTGCATTGGCTGTCGGATTCTTATTGGGTAGTGGCGCTGCATTTACCGTCACCTTTACTTTATCGGTTGCTATACCTCCGCGATTATCTGTTACCCGCAATTCAAATGTATAGACTCCCTGTACCAGGTTGTTGACATTTGTTTTCGCCTGGGAGCCCGATGCAATTGAATACTGTGCCGGACCCGTTAATTTGGCCCATTGATACTTCGCGATATTTCCATCAGAATCGGTCGCCGTCCCGGTCAAGGTTATACCGGAAATCGGCAAGGTAATTGACCCATCAGTGCCGGCATTGACGGTCGGATTTTTATTAGGTGGTGGCGGCGCTGCATTTACCGTCACCTTTACAATATCGGTTGCTATTCCTCCCCTGTTATCGGTTACCCGCAATTCAAATGTATAGACTCCCTGTACCAGGTTATTGACATTTGTTTTCGCATGGTACCCCGACGCAATTGAAAACTGTCCGGGGCCGGTTAGTTTGGACCACTGATATTTTGCGATCGTTCCATCGGGATCGGTCGCTGTTCCACTCAACGTTATGCCTGAAGTCGGCAATGTAATTGACCCATCCGTGCCAGCATTGACGGTAGGCATCCGATTCGATGCCACCGGGTTGTACTTTACTGAAAAATTAATTTTCGTCGAGGTACCCGCAATGCCGTTTAAGGCCGGAGTGGCATTTAATATGTAATCCCCCAAAGTGAGTATCCATTCATTATAATTTCCGTTAACATCCCCAAATAGAGAGTATGGTTTTTGACTGTCTGTATTGGAATGGGCTTCCGCACCTGTCAAGGCATATACTACACTACTCACGTCTCCCTCCGTATTTGCCCGGATATTTAACTTAGTTCCATCAACCCCAAAATCAATAACACTCCCATCCGTTAGTGTCCTGATTGGCAGATCGGTTTCGCCATTCACCAGCGTAAACGAAGTAACTTTTGACACAATATTTTGTGCGACGCATACATGCGAAAAGAATAAGAGCAGAAGGAAAATTTTTTTCATAGGTTGGATTTTAATATTTTAAGCCGCACCTGGTCTTTCTTTCAGTACCAGGTCGTCATAAAATTTCATAGGTAACAGGCACGATATCTCGTCATCGCTATTGTCCATTTCACTTAGTCTATTTTAACCATATAGAGAAGCTGACCCGTTGAGCTATATACGGCGTACCTTCCCAACATTAATGTTTTTTTTGGAGTTCTTAATATAAGATTACCGGAGGCATCAACGGTTCCGATTACTTTAAGTGCTGAATCAGTAATGTTTGTGTAGGGCTGTCTTAGGGTTGTGGATCCAAGATATTTCGTTACCCCGTTTACGCTTTTGTATTTGGCGATCCAGATACTGTCGTTTTGGGAAAAAGCTACCGCACTTGCAAACAGGCTGATAGCCGCAACAATTAGTTTTTTCATGGGATACTTTTTTATATTATACTACCGCTGGTATCAACTTCAAAATCATTCGCAACTACTCTGTGGTGGGGAAAGTAATGGCGGCAAAATGACATAAAGCCACATTCAATTATCATGCTAAACGATACGAAAAGCTTCCTGACCGGACAATTTCATCCCCTTATTAGTTAAAACACTATCAACCCATTAATGGATAAACTACGGAAAATCACTTCCTTCTTTCGAAAGAAATGTTGTTCGGTAATTAAACGATTGGTTGATAATTTTTAATAAAATCCAATCATATTATCTTTCAACAGGAAGTGTCAACCACCGGCAGAAATCAGACTGCCTGGAACTTCCGTCCAAAATATTATGGCACAGTCCTTTTATGTAATTTCTCATGGAGTTATATCAACGTACAGAAATTATTAATCTGATCTATCACGATCCTTACTAGGTTTTTCTTCAACCACCTGTTACGCACCACTCCTACTCCATTAAAGCGGTATTGCACGCCGGCAATTCAATAGGGAGAATGGGAAAAACAAAGGAGGATATTGCTGAATTGTTTAAAAACAAATTCATTTTCATTTTTAATGCGGCAACAGTATGGGCAGTCTATTGATTCAAATCATTCCGAAACTGGATAAATCTGCTTTATTGGTAATTAATTCCATTCCTGCAGCACAAGGGTACGACTGCACTGGCAATTTGGCCTTCATTATCCCGCATAAACAACGAAATAAGAACTTCTCTGGTCATTAATTCACAGACCAATTTATGTGGGGACGTTATGCAATCTTTTGCAATAAGGTAAGCCGTTTATAAACGCTTTCTTCAATTTCGATGAGTTCATCGTGATTACCTTTTTCTACAATATGGCCGTCCTGC
>JANOCH010000551.1:0-2790 GCA_031412015.1 Chitinophagaceae bacterium | reverse complement strand
GTCATTTAATCAGCAAGTGAGAGAAAAAGAAATTGCAGCAGCGGATGCCAAAGAAGCGGCTAAAATCAGGCAGCTCATTATCATCGCCGCCATTCTTGTAGCTATTGCCAGTTTTCTAATATGGAATCGTATCAGACAATTGAGACTGAGACATAAAATGATCCTTGAACAAAAAGAATCAGAAAAGTTAAAAGCAAAATATGAGAAAGATCTACTTGAACTGGAAGCCCGTGCTCTTCGTGCCCAAATGAATCCGCACTTCATTTTCAACTGCCTCAACTCTATCAAAGCATTAATGCAGGAAAAACATACAGACAGAGGTGTGACATACCTCACTATATTTTCTAAATTGATTCGCACTTTATTTAACAATGCTGATAAAAAGGAAATCACACTTTACGATGAAATAGAAACCTGCAAATTGTACCTGCAGCTGGAAGCTATGCGGTTTAATAATAAGCTTTCGTATGCAGTGACCATTGATGAAACGATTGACCTGAAATCACTATTTGTTCCTGCCCTCATCATTCAGCCTTTTATTGAAAATGCCATCTGGCATGGTATTGTACCCAAAGAAGACGGTGGTACGGTACTGCTGAATGTATTGAAGGAACAAGGCACTATTAAGATCGTTGTAGATGATGACGGTATCGGCAGAGTAGCTTCCCAACAAAATAAATCAGGCAGCAGCCTTGCGCATCAGTCAAAAGGGGTGAGCCTTACTCAATCAAGATTAAAGCTGGATAATTTATTAAAGCAACGGCAGGTCAGGCTGGAAACGGTTGACAAAAAGGATGACAAAGGCATAGCGACAGGTACTTCTGTCGTCATCACATTGGCAGAAGAACCCTAAACAGTCTTTCTTTTACGATCAATGGTTACGATGACCTCTAAAAGTAAAATTAACCGAAGAGACAGCGACCTGCAACAACTTCACTTAAATGATTGAAAGTTATGCTTCCCTGTGCCTCCCCGGTTACGAAGAATTATTAAATTCTGGCCGAAACTCAAAAAGGAAATGGAGCTAATAATTATTTTTTCCCTCTCAACTTGTAGCCGACTTTAAAACCAAAATACCTGCTCTTAACCGTACCATCGTCAGAAGAACTTCCGGGCGCCAGGTTGGACAAACCAAGATTATAATTAATTGCCACCAGGAAGCCCCCTGGCGTTTCAATGCCCGTAAGAAAGTTAGCGCCAAAATCCATTGCTTTCAAATCATGCTCATCCGGGTTGTTACCAAATTTATAGGTATAATTGGTGGTAGTACCATTATCCTTTTCTTTTTCCTTACCAGACAGTGCGAAGGCAATGGATGGACCCGCTCCCACAAAAAAATTCACCTTTTGCATTGCTGGCCTAAAAAGAAAATTAAGCGGAAGTTCAATATAATTGAGTGTAACCTCGGTTTCATAATCCATATCAGATATTTCATTTTTAGTGCCTTTTTGCACAAAATTTAAAGCCGGTTGAAAACTGAAATTATCTGCTATCACCACATCGGCAAACACTCCGGCAGTGATGCCAATCTTACTATCTCCCGATATAGAGATACTTTCTGCTTTAATATGCATGTTGGCCAACGACAAACCGGCGGTGACGCCGAAACTGATTTTCTGGCAATACGCTGTTACTGACAGAACACAACTAATAGCTAAAAATAAACCGGGTAAATTTCTCATAAATTAAAGTTTTGTTGTTAATGCCTACTCCTATCGCTTTTCGGCAAGGACGTCCTATCCTTTTATAGAGGTCTCAGGATTCCCTCTTTTTTTCCTCAAATTATTGGGGTGCAACTTTCATCTTTTGAAATATTAGCCAAGTTATTTCATGACATCGCCTGTACCTATGGTTAATTGACGCATGGAAGCTTTGATTTGACGGTTTAATTGTTTAAATTGAAATATGTATTAGCCATTCTTCTCACGGCTGTTTTACCGGTTACTCTGCTATTCAATGAAGCTGCCAACCCCGGAAAGCTAATTGTCAATCCTCTATTATTAATAAGGAAATGTGTGAGTAGATTTAAAAGGAAAACAGGCGTATCGCTTTGATTAATAGTTTCAGAAGGCTCCTTTAAAGAATTGTCCCATGCGTAAACCCCGGTTGATAATTTTTGCACTGCCCCTGGTCCTTACCCTTACCTCTTATAGCCAGGCGCCTAAAACACTTTTTTATTGTGTCAAAGATCCGGAAATGCCTTACAACACGTTTGCGGAGATATTAGTGACAAAACGGGGCCCGGTTTACATCACTGCTTCCGATTTTAGTTTTGCCCTGGTAACCGGGGGAAATGCAGGGGGGGCAACCATGGGCCTCGATAAACAGGATTACGCCATTAAAGGAATTGAAAGTGTTTTTTCAGGTACCCCAATTAAGACCCTTGCGGAAAGCACCGATGGAAATATTTTCTTTTCGACGGCTAAGAATCAAATTACCTACTTCACCAATGACATGGATGGCACCTGTGATATTCCACCTTTTTATTTTCCTGGTAAAGGCGATCCGGCAAAAGATATTACCCGGCTCTGGTTTGACAAGCAGAACAATCTTTATATCGGTGTCAAAAGTGAAGAATTTTATATCGTGCCGGAAGCCGGTCTTAATAAGTCTTTGGACCCCAAGAATTATAAGATCGGTAATACGCCAGACAGCAATATGCTGATCATTAAAGGCGAACTGCCTGTCAAAAAGATTGTGGTCAACCAGTCGCGGGGAGTGTATTCGTTTGCTGAAAATAATAGCACCGGGAACATCCTGTGGCTTGGTACAGGCAATGGCCTTTTCAGT
>JANOCH010000550.1:0-2460 GCA_031412015.1 Chitinophagaceae bacterium | reverse complement strand
CAGTCGTTGGTCAACAAAATAAAAATAGCCCCATCCTTCATCTACAATCGTGAGGCATACACCAAACTTTCGCTTTTATTGGATGAAATAAAACCGGATATAGCCCATATCCACTTATTCCTGGGCAAACTCTCCTCCTCTATCCTGAAGGCGCTCAAAGAAAAGAATATCCCGGTAGTGACCACCGTTCACGATTACCGGCTACTTTGCCCGGCCTATTTATTTCTGGATGGGCAAAATAAAATTTGTGAAAAATGCGTTAACGGCTTTTACCTCAACTGCACATTGAATAAGTGTTCGGAAGGTAACCTGTTTCAAAGCCTGATGCTCTCTGCGGATGCGTATTTTCGAAAATATCGTATGAATCCAATCAACTACATTCAGCGGTTCATTTTCGTCAGTGATTTTATAAGAAAGAAGCATATCAGCTTTAACGCCGCATACCAGCCCAGGGAGAAATTACTTTACAATTTTGTTCCTGATCTTGATAAAATAGTCCCCACTATAATTAAAGGAGATTATTTTCTATTTTACGGCCGGCTGTCCCGTGAAAAGGGAGTTGATACGTTGTTGAAAGCCGCGGAAAAAGCAGGGATCAGGCTTAAGGTAGTAGGAACAGGTAGCCTTTATGAAAAATATATTGCTGCCAGTTATAAAAATATTGAGTTCTTAGGATACAAGTCGGGGAATGAACTTTCAGAATTGATCAGGCACGCCAGTTTCGTCATCGTGCCTTCTGAGTGGTACGAAAACAACCCACTCACTATTCTCGAAGCATACAGCCACGGAAAACCTGTTATCGGGTCAAGAATTGGCGGAATTCCCGAGATCATTGAAGAAGGACAAACAGGATTTCTTTTTGAGGCGGGTAACCAGTCTCAATTAACTGAGGCGCTGGTAAAAGCCGATTTGCTTTCCGGTAATGACTATCAAAAAATGTCAACCGCAGCAAGAGCCTTTGCTGGATCACATTTTAATCCTGACACTCATTACAACGAACTAATAAATATTTATAAAGAGCTGGTTTAACATTCGTATTATCAAAACAAACTATAATGAAAAAAAAGATTTACCTGGCCGGATCTGGTGGTATGCTTGGAGAAGCTTTCTACCGCGTATTTAAAGACGATTTTGAAATCAAATGCACCGACAAAGATGTAAATACAGATTGGCTCAGTTTTCTCGATTTCCGCGACCTGGAAAAATACAGGGCCGATGTAGAAGCTTTCAAGCCCGATTATCTTTTTCATTTAGGAGCTTATACTGATCTTGAATTTTGCGAGTTGAATGTAGACGATACCTACGCAACGAATACCATGGCGGTTGAGAATGCCGTCTTTATTGCCAACAGCCTTAACATTCCGCTTTTGTATATCAGTACCGCGGGCATATTCGATGGTAAGAAAGATCTATACGATGACTGGGATGATCCCAATCCACTGGGTCATTATGCCCGCTCCAAATTCATGGGAGAAAAATATGTACAGGCACGTGCCCATCGCTATATCATCTGCCGTGCAGGCTGGATGATGGGTGGCGGACCCGATAAGGATAAAAAATTCATCAATAAGCTGATCAAACAACTGGTTGCAGGCAAACGTGAGTTATTTATAGTAAATGACAAAGATGGTACGCCTACTTTCACTATTGACTTCGCCCGCAACGTAAAGTTGCTGTTTGAAAAAGAATACTGGGGATTGTATAACCTGGTATGTAAAGGACAAACGGGCCGGATGGAAGTATCCGAAGAACTGGTAAGACTGTTGGGTCTTTCCGATAAGGTAAAGATCACCGAAGTGACCTCTGAACATTTTAAAGACACCTACTTCGCACAGCGTCCTCCTTGTGAAAGATTGGTCAATAAAAAACTGGAACTGCGTGGTATCAATATCATGAGAGACTGGAAGGTCGCATTGCAGGAATATCTTGATATGTATTATAAAGATTACTTAAAGGATAAATTTTAACCGGCTCAATGACCATGCGTATCGCTTCATTTGGTTTCAGGTCTCTCCCACCCTCCAAAGGATCCGCGGGAGCGGATAAATTCGCCCTGGAGTTTTTGCCCCGGCTGGCTGAACGTGGTCATAAAGTAACGGGTTACAACCGGCTTTATCCCGGCCAGGCAAAAGGAGTAGATAATTATAAAGGAGTAGACATTATTTATTTCAAAACTATTCCTAAATCAGGGATCGACTCTGTTATTCATTCCGCAAAAGTTACCTGGCATATCATTACGAAGAATAGTGCGGATATCGTACACGTACAGGGCAACAACGCTTTGTTCTCCTTCATACTGAAACTTTTTGGAAAGAAGGTTATTCTCAGTATCGACGGTACCGAATTCGAAAGGGAAAAATGGTCATGGCTGATGCGCAAGATCGTATTGGCCAATGCTTACCTGGCGGTTTGGTCATGCAAATACATTGCTATTGATAATGTTTTTACCAAGGAGCTTTT
>JANOCH010000549.1:0-9965 GCA_031412015.1 Chitinophagaceae bacterium | reverse complement strand
GCTCAACCCGCTGAAAGGAATGAAAGGATATGAACCCATCGCCCGTGGTATGAAGGAGGCAATGCCATCAATAGATGATTTTCGAACAGCGCACAACCTCGAAAGTTTGCTTGCACTTGAAAATATTTTAAACGATGTATGAGGATTTTTTTGATAAGCTGGCGGAGTTGAGAAAAAGAAATGAACCGTTTGTTACTGCCACCGTTGTTCGCCGGGAAGTGCCAAGTTCCGGCAAAAGTGGAGACAAAGCTATTATTGATAAATACGGAATAATTACCGGGTGGATCGGTGGTGGCTGTGTAAAAGGAATTATTTTAAAAGAGGCAGACGAGGCTATTAAAAGTGGTCGTTCAAGATTAGTAAAAGTCGGCCAGTCCCTGGTTACCGAAAAAAAAGAAGGAGTTGTTGACTATAAAATGACCTGTATGAGTGAAGGAACCGTTGAAGTATTCATTGAACCGATTTTACCGGCACCTCATTTGGTAGTGATAGGTAAGACAGCTATCGCAAAAGCATTGGTAAAAATGGCGAAAATCGCCGGATACAGGATTACGGCAGTAGCGGCCGATGCTACTCCAACTACTTTTGAAAAAGTAGATGAACTGATCACACAAATAAAATTAGACCAGGTTAAAATTTCGCAGTCTTCCTCCATCGTTGTTTGTACCCAGGGAGACCAGGATGAGGAAGCCCTGGAACATGCCTTACAGCAAAGTTGTGCCTATATTGGTTTTGTAGCCAGTAAAAAAAAGAAGGCTGGAGTTTTTGGCTACCTCGAACAGAAGGGAATAGATAAAAACAAGTTGGAAACAATCAAGTCCCCCGCAGGAATCGATATAACTGCAAAACGTCCGGAAGAAGTGGCTATCAGCATACTTGCTGAAATAATACAAATACAGAATAACCGACCACCAGGTACTGCAGGCTTTATGGATCAAAGTGATGAAGCCGGCCAGGAACCAGCTGCCAAACCTGTTTTTTATGTCAACCCGGTCTGCGGTGTTCCGGTGGACAAGAACAGCCCAAAACATATTATTGAATACAAAGGTGAGAAAGTATATTTTTGTTGTGATGGCTGCAAAGTAAAGTTTGAAGCTGATCCCGCAAAATACATGGCTAAAGCATTGTGAAAAATGATTATTGATAAATATAACCGTGTTCATGATTACCTCCGTATTTCGCTGACGGATAATTGCAATCTCCGGTGCTTTTATTGCATGCCGGAGGAAGATTACGAATTTACCCCGGCGTCAAGACTGATGCAGTTGCATGAAATTGAAGCCATCTCGAAAATATTTGTTGATCTGGGGGTGAACAAGATCCGGCTCACTGGCGGAGAGCCTTTAGTAAGAAAAGATGCGAAGGAAATTATACTAGCATTATCAAAGCTTCCGGTTAAACTTACCCTTACCACTAACGCTACAAGGCTCCATGAATTTGTCGACACACTTGAACAGGCAAAGATCAGGTCACTGAATATAAGTTTAGATACACTTCAGGCGGATAAATTTAATCTCATTACAAGACGGGATCAGCATAAACTGGTATATGACAATATTCAACTGATGATGAATCGTGGATTTCATGTAAAAGTGAATATGGTGGTGATGAAGGGGTTGAATGAAACCGAGATCAATGACTTTGTGGAGTGGACAAAACATGAACCCGTGCATGTAAGATTTATTGAGTTCATGCCTTTTACCGGTAACCGGTGGACCAGCAACAAGGTTTTTTCTTACCACGAAATGTTGCAGACCATTGAAGAGAAATATGACGTTATTCGTTTGCAGGATGAAGTGCACGATACCGCAAAAGGTTATACCGTAGATGGTCACAAAGGAACCTTTTCAGTTATCAGCACCATGACCTCACCTTTCTGCAGCGGTTGCAACCGGATGCGGTTAACCGCTGACGGGAAGATGAAAAATTGTTTGTTTTCCAATGCGGAAACTGATCTGCTGACTGCTTTCCGCAACGGGGAAGATATCATTCCATTGATCCATCAAGGCATTCAATCAAAAGCCAAAGAATTAGGAGGACAGTTTACTACAGATTTTGAACACCTGCACGCAGAGAACATTAATAACCGGAGTATGATAACTATTGGTGGATAAGAGCCCCTCCAAACCTCCCCGAAGGGGAGGCTTTCCAGGCACAGCCCACGCTTTTTGGAGCTGCCGATTCCTAACAAATTTTTCGAAAATAATTAGCAGAGTTAAAAATTCGATCTGGTAGATATATTGTTTGAACTGGCAATCTAGCGCCGTTGACTTTCTAGCTTCGCTTTGCTCGAAATGGAAAAGGAGAAAAGAAGGCTGAGGCCGGATGGGTCAGAAATAAATCCTATCTTTTTGGCATGACAAAATCTATCAGGGGCATATTAAAAAAGAACAAAAGCCTCGCCGTTAATGGCAGTATCTGGATAGAATGCAACGGAGAACGTTTTTTTGGCCCCGGCCCGGTCGAGTTACTGGAGAGGATCAATGAGACGGGCTCTATCAACCAGGCGGCTAAGCAAATGAAAATGTCTTACAAAAAAGCCTGGGAGATCATTAATATGCTTAATGCACAATCCTCGAGCCCTCTTGTTGTAACACAGACCGGTGGCGCCAGCGGAGGCGGGTCCGTCATCAGCGCGGAAGCAAAAGAACTAATTGCCTGGCACAGGTCACTCCGTAACAGATTTAAAACTTTCCTGGAAAAAGAGACAAGTAAACTGGGCCTATAAATTTCGGGCGGAATTTTTTAGCAGGCGTTATATTTTCAAAAAAATAACGTAGCTTAAAAAAGTTTATGAGAACGTTTCTGACCATAGCAATTAGTTTCACAGGATACATGGCTTTTGCCCAGGACACAATTTTGACTAAAAAATTACACGCAGACACATTATCTGTGAAGTACCTGGAAGAGGTAATCGTCTTGGCATCGAGAGTAAGGGAAAAAATATTGCAATCACCGGTAAGTGTAGAAAAAGTAAGCGAAGGTTATTTTAAGTCCAATGCGGCATTCTCTTTTTTTGATGCGCTGGAAAATATCAAGGGCGTACAAATGATCACACCCAGTTTGGGCTTCCGGATTTTAAATACCCGCGGGTTTTCTAATACGACCAATGTTCGGTTTGTTCAAATGGTAGATGGGATGGATATACAGTCTCCGCATATTGGAAGCCCCATTGGAAGTTCATTTGGGCCGGGTGACCTGGATGTGGAGAATGTTGAAATATTGCCCGGTGTAGCCTCCGCATTGTATGGCATGAATACAACAAATGGCCTGGCCAATATCACCACCAGGAACCCGTCTACATCACCTGGTTTTAGTTTCCAGCAAAAGACCGCTATCATGCACCTGGGTGATCCGGATAGTTCTCCTAAATTATTTTCAGAAACAAGTTTACGTTTTGCTCATATAATTTCTCCCAAACTGTCTTTTAAGGTCAATGCGGCCTTTTCAAAAGGATACGATTGGATCGCCAATAATTATACTGATCTTAATGGCAATGCCAATAGAAGTACTAACCTGTTGGGCGCTGATAATCCCGCCATTGACCCTGTGAATTCTTATGGTAACGAATCGTCGAACCGCAGGACTATTTCCCTGCAGGGCAAAAACTATGTGGTTGGCAGAACGGGCTATGCTGAAAAAGAAGTGGTCGATTATTCTTTGCAAAATTTAAAAGGAGATGCCGGAGTCTATTATAAACTTTCGTCAACAGCTACACTCTCCTACCTGTTTCATTTTGCTTATTTAAATACGGTTTATCAGCGTGCCAACCGTTTTCGTTTGCAGGATTATTTTTTACAGCAACACGGAATACAGTATCAATCGAAGTCTGTACAGGCCAGGATTTATTTAAATACAGAGGAGACCGGTAAATCCTATAATCTCCGGTCAATGGCGGAAAATATTGATCGTTCTTTCAAAGGCGACAATGCATGGTATGCAGACTATACTACAGGTTTTAATAATGCCTTTCAGGCAGGAGCTGCTCCTGCATCCGCTCATGTGCAGGCAAGGACTTTTGCCGATGCCGGCCGATTTACACCTGGCACAACGGGTTTCGACAATGCACTGGATAAACTCCAAAATGTAAATAATTGGGATAGCGGGGCCGCCCTGAGAGTAAAAGCGGGATTTGTCCAGGCCGAATTACAATGGAACATGACAGAGAGTTGGTTGAAAAAAATAAAAGAGAAAGCAGAACTTGAAGTACTTGCAGGCTTTGATCACAGAACTTATTTAGTAACTCCTGATGGAAATTATTTTATTAATCCTAAACAGGGAAAAGAATATAAAAAGATACTGTACAGTAAGACAGGCGGTTTTATCTCATTGACAAAATCACTTTTTAACAGTAAACTTAAACTGGGCGCTATCCTGAGGGCCGATAAAAATGATTACTTCAACCTGCTGCTTAATCCAAGGTTTACCGCGGTTTATTCACCCGTACCGAAACATAATTTCCGACTTGGCTACCAGGCTGGTTACCGGTACCCCATTTTATTTGAGGCTTACTCAAATGTAAACAGCGGTGGCGTAAAAAGAGTTGGTGGCTTGCCTGTCCTGTCCAACGGAATTTTTGAAAACGCCTGGTTGCAGTCTTCCATTACCGCTTTCCAATCGGCTGTATTAAATGATATTAATTCCAACGGGTTGACAAGAAATGCCGCCATCGAGAAAAATAAATCGTTGCTGAAAAAAAATCCTTACTCGTATATAAAACCGGAACATGTCAGTTCCTTTGAAGCAGGATACAAGGGGCTATTCGCAAAGGGTAAACTTTTTGCCGAAGCAGATATCTACCTTTCCCGCTATCGTTCGTTTATAGCACAGGCCAATATGAACGTGCCAAAAACAAAGTTAGCCGATAGTATCCCTTATTATTTATATGATAAGAACAAACAAAGCCCCTATCGTATGTGGACCAATTCACAGACATTAATCGATAACTATGGATTCAGCGCTGGGCTTACCTGGCATCTTACTGAAGGATATATAGCGAGAGCCAATACGACATTTACAAAGCTGCGCAAATCGAAAAACGAGGATGGTTTGGAAGACGGATTTAACACACCGGACTGGATCGCTAATTTTTCTTTAGCCAATGCGAATATTTTTAAGGGACTTGGTGCCAGTATCAGTTATAAATGGCAGAATAATTTTTACTGGCAATCATTTCTTATAAATGGTAATGTACCTGCCTTTTCCACCATTGATGCCCAGCTTAATTATACGTTTCAAAAAAAAGCTATTCAACTAAAGCTTGGCGGCAACAATTTGCTTAATCATTATTATTATTCGTTGTTAGGTGGGCCGCAAATCGGGGGATTCTATTATGTCACTATCACCTATGGATTAAAATAGTTTACCCTCCAAAAAGTTTAGTTGGTAATTTGTATGTCAAAACAAAATGGTATGGCCACAGAAATGCTAACGGTAGCTGAAGCAAAACAGATAATTCTCAAACATTCAGTAGAATTGGCTCCGGTAAAAATTGCCTTATCTCAGGCTGCGGGGATGGTATTGGCTGAAGATATATACTCTACCATCAATATACCGGCTTATGCTCAATCATCTATGGATGGCTATGCATTTTCATTTGCTGACCTTAACGACAACCAACCATTAACGATAAAAGGAGTAATGGCTGCAGGTAGTAGTGACACAGTCACACTAGCATCCGGAAATGCTGTTCGCATATTTACTGGTGCCCCAGTCCCTGATGGTGCTGATACGGTCGTAATGCAGGAAAAAGCCAAGGTCGAAGGAGACAGCCTATACATTGCGGATGGGAACATGCAACGAGGATTAAACGTAAGAATAAAAGGATCGGAAATAAAAGCCGGAGACCTGGCTGTAGCAAAAGACAGTTTATTAATGCCCGCTGCTATTGGATTCCTGGCCGGAATTGGTGTTACCGATGTTTTGGTTTATCCATATCCTGTTGTCAGCATCATTGTAACCGGAAATGAATTGCAGACTCCTGGTCAGCCGTTGCAGCCAGGCCAGATCTACGAATCAAATTCATTTTCTCTACAGGCGGCACTAAGACAATTGCATATTACTGAAGTAAAAGTTTATAAAGCCGAGGATACACTGGAAACGGTCAAACGGGTGCTCAACGAAGCGTTGGAAAATAGCAATATTGTTTTTTTAACAGGGGGTGTAAGTGTTGGAGACTATGATTTTGTAGCGGCTGCTGCAAATGAAAACGGCATTGAAAAAGTCTTTCATAAAATAAAGCAGAAACCTGGAAAGCCTTTTTATTTTGGTAAAAAGGAAAACAAACTTGTTTTTGGTTTACCAGGCAATCCGGCTTCGGTGCTGACCTGTTTTTATGAATATGTGGAACCGGCGTTGAAACAAATGGTTAAACAAAAAACAAGTTTGCGGATGATACAGGCTCCACTTGCCGAACCTTTTAAAAAAGCGGGAGGGCTTACGCATTTTTTAAAAGGTTACTACGATGGAATAACGGCGACCCCATTACACGCACAGGAGTCGTATCGCTTGAGCTCTTTTGCCAACGCCAATTGCCTGATAAAAATTGAGGAAGAAGTAACGGCCTGCGAGAAAGGTCAGCTGGTCGAAATCCATTTATTACCTGTATAACGCTAGCCGCAAATGGATAACATTCTTCTCTTCTACCCTCTCTTATTCTTAGTAGCTTTTTTATATGCATCGGTGGGGCACGGTGGCGCCAGTGGTTACCTGGCATTGATGGCCATCTTTGCCATCTCACCGGATGTAATGAAACCAACGGCTCTCCTGCTGAATCTTTTTGTATCACTTACTTCTTTTATCCAATTCTACCGGGGCAAACATTTTAATTGGAAGATATTTCTTCCTTTTGCTATTGCGTCTGTTCCGCTGGCTTTCCTGGGAGGGCTCATTACGGTGGATGCAGGTATCTACAAAAAAATACTGGGACTGTTATTGCTGATACCCATCATCCGCTTTTTATTCTTTGCTAATATTCAGCAAACCGAAATAAAGAAGTCCAACACCATACTTTCCTTGTTTATTGGGGCCGCTATCGGCTTTCTTTCCGGACTGATAGGAATCGGTGGTGGCATCATTTTATCACCGGTACTGCTTCTTTTAAAATGGACTGATATGAAGCAGACAGCGGCGATAAGTGCTTTGTTCATTTTCGTTAATTCGTTGGCCGGACTTGGGGGACAACTGACAAAGGGAATTCAATTCAGCCCTGATATGTATTTGTATGTCGCCATTGCCTTTGCCGGAGGAATATTCGGGGCTTATTTCGGATCATTAAAATTTAAACAAACAATTTTAAAATATATGCTGGCCGTCGTATTGGCAGTGGCCGCCTATAAATTATTGTTCACTTATGCCTGAGGTTTTGATAAAGCAGTGGGTAATCCGTCAAGGCTCACGAGGTTTTTTTCTTGTTTGTATTCTTCCAAACCTACTGCGCCCTTTTTATCGGCCCATTTGTGTGCATGATCTCTTTCGCCGGTGAAGCTATAAAAAGGTACTCCAAAACCGCAGGATGTCTGAACTTTGAAAATATCGGCGACTATGATCTGCCGGGTCGAAGGCAACAAGGTAAAATGTGACGACAGTTCGGGCCATTCCGAATCACCGGGTAAAACGGTATAGCCCTTTCCATAAAGCCTTAAAATATTGGGCCGGCCGCCAAAGGCACAAAACATAAAGGTGATACGTCCGTTCTCGAGTATATGGGCTGAAGTTTCATTGCCGCTGCCAACAATATCCATGTAGCCGACCTTATTGGTAGAAAGTATCCGGAAACTGTCGAGCCCTTTAGGAGAAAGGTTAATATGTCCGTCAGCCTTTAACGGAGCGGTACTGACGAAAAATAAATGCTGAGATTCGATAAATTTCTTATGATGATCAGCGATGGATGCAAAAAAGTTACCCATATAAAATAATAGTTGATGCAAAGATAATTTTATTCACCGGGCAACAGAAAACCGCGGTCTTTACCAGATAGCGAATTTAAAAATTCATATATTGAATTTATAGACATAATTTTTAGATTGGATTTTTCAACCATCGTTCGATAATATTACTGTTCATGAAACGATTTTTTATAGCTTTTGCCAGTGCAATTATTTCTTGGGCTTTGTTGGATGGTTGCCTGTCGTCTCCTTCAAAAAATGAACCTGGCCTGCATTTGCCCGATGGTCTTGAAGCCACACTTTGGGCCGAATCTCCGATGTTTTACAATCCCACCAATATGGATGTGGACAGTAAAGGACGAATTTGGATCACAGAAGCGGTGAATTACAGAAATTATAATAATGATTCGACAAAGGTTTTGCATCATCCCCGGGGAGACCGGGTCATGATTTTGGAGGACACTGACCAGGATGGAAAAGCAGACAGTGCAAAAGTATTTGTAGAGGACAAGGATCTGTTGTCGCCGGTTGGAATTGCCGTTATAGGCAATAAAGTAATCGTTTCCTGTTCTCCCAACATGATAATATACACAGACGAGAACGGTGATGATAAGCCGGATAAAAAAGAAATTTATTTAACTGGTTTCGGGGGTAAGGACCATGATCATTCATTGCATTCAGTTACGGCCGGACCCGATGGCAACTGGTATTTCAATGTGGGTAATGCGGGCCCGCATACGGTCACAGATAAAAGTGGCTGGACACTGCGTTCAGGTAGTATATATACCGGTGGATCACCTTACAATAACAACAATGAAGGCAACCGTAAAAGTGACGACGGAAAAATATGGGTGGGTGGCCTGGCATTACGCATAAAACCCGATGGCAGTGGCCTGGAAGTCTTGGGACATAATTTTCGTAACTCATATGAAGTAGTGACGGATTCTTACGGCAATCTTTGGCAAAACGATAATGATGACCAGGTGGTAACTTGTCGTACTTCCTGGCTGATGGAAGGAGGTAACGCTGGTTATTTCAGTACCGATGGTACCCGGTACTGGCAAGCTGATCAGCGGCCCGGCCAGGATATTTTTGCCGCCCACTGGCACCAGGATGATCCCGGTGTAATGCCAGCCGGTGACCGGTCAGGCGCCGGTTCACCCACGGGTGTTGTTGTAAATGAAAGTGACGCATTGGGTATGGAGTATTTGGGAATGTTGTTAAGTGCTGATGCCGGAAGGAATGTAATTTTTGGTTATCATCCGGTGATTAGGCAGTCCGGCTACGAATTGGGTAAGCGTGAAAATTTTATTACTTCGTTGTCAGCGGACAACGAAGGATATGTATGGAATGACACGGCACAAAATATCCAAAAAGAAAAATGGTTTCGTCCTGCCGATGTAGCGATAGGAACTGATGGGGCCATTTATGTTGCGGATTGGTACGATCCTGTCGTTGGAGGTCATCAAATGAAAGACAGTACTGGCTATGGAAGAATTTATCGCATTGCTCCTAAAAACAAAAAGCTCAGCAATCCGAAAATTGATCTTAGTACGGTAGATGGTCAAATTGCGGCATTCAAAAGCCCCGCGGTTAATGTTCGCAACAGCGCATTTGAAAAGCTGAAACATGGTGGTATTCCGGTTATATCTGAGGCAAGGAATTTGTTGGGGGATAAAAATCCTTTTATCCAGGCAAGGGCTGTTTGGCTACTATCTCAACTAAAAGATGAAGGGAAAAAGGAAGTTGAAAAAATTTTAGGCCATCCTGATGAAAAATTGCGGGCTACCGCATTCCGGTCATTACGCCAGGTTAGTGAAGATATACTGCCCTATGCGCTTCAATTGGCAAAAGACAGCTCGGCATTTGTCCGCAGGGAAGTCGCTGCTGCATTAAGAGACATGTCGTTTGAAAAGAAAAAAGACATTCTGCTTTCACTTGCTGCACAGTACGATGGCGAGGACCGGTGGTATCTTGAAACATTAGGGAGCGCTATGGATGCCGATGCGGATATATGGTATAATGAATTGACAACACTATTCGCTGACAGTAATGCAAAAAAAAGTCTGAATTGGCGCA
>JANOCH010000548.1:0-2043 GCA_031412015.1 Chitinophagaceae bacterium | reverse complement strand
ATTGAACAGGCAACACCGGAAAAAAGCATGGATTATTACCGGCAGGCACTTGCGATGGGTCTCCGGATAAAAAATAGCCGGGTTATTTTGTCATCTTATATTGACGTGGGGATTTGTAATATTAATCTGAATAAAATGGATAGTGCCATCATTGCTTTTGAAAAAGCTATCCCCTTTGCCAGGTTATTGAATGATACGGTGAGAGAGGCAAGGGTGTTGGGAAATATTGGAAACGCATACCTGCATAAGAAAGACCGGGTGACAGCCATAGAGTATTATCTTAAATCGGCCCGGCTCTGGGAAACCTGCGTCGATCAAAATTATTTGCCTATAGTTTATTCCAATATAAACGCATTGTTGGACGAACAAAAGGAACATAACAAAGCCGTTGAATACGGGAATAAAGCCGTGACACTGGCGCAAAAGTTAGGAGATGAATATTCTGAAGTAGTGGGGCTGGTGAATCTTTCAACTACCTACAGCTATCTTGGGCAACCTGAAAAAGAATATGAGTTGCTAGAGAAAGCATTGCCCTTGGCAAAAAAAAATACAGACTTAGACCATATATCCACAGTTTATCATAACATGGGGGACTATTTTTTTAAGAAGAAAGATTTTTCATCAGCATTGGAAAAATACCTTGAGTCGTACTCTTATGTTAAACAAATGGGAAACGAATATCACCTTTGTACCATATCTACAGTACTCGCACAGGTATATTATAAACTTAAGCAAAATGGCAAGGCGCTGCAACATATCCTGTTGGCGGAAAAAACAGCCAATGAGGTAGGTATAAGAACTGATTTAAAAGAAATATTCAAGACAAGGGCTGAGATAGAGCAAGAGGTTGGTAATTATAAATTGTCTGCAGAATATTTTTCAAAAGCACTCATTGTCAGTGATTCCCTGTTTAAAACTGAGACCAGTGAAAAAGTTGCCGCAGTAGAGGCTCAATACCAGAATGAAAAAAAGCAAAAAGAAATCGTGCAATTAGAAAAAGACAAAGAGATACAGTCTTTATCTATTCAACAAAAATCAACCCTTAATTATTTTTTAATTGGCTCACTAACTGCACTACTGATAGTTGGTTTTTTAGGCTACCGCAATTTTCGCCATCGCCAGCTATTGGCAAAGCAGCAGGATGAACTGCAGCAACAACGCATCGGTGAGTTAGAAAAAGACAAACAATTAGTAGCAGTTGATTCTATGCTGAAAGGACAGGAAGAAGAGAGAAGCAGGTTAGCTAAGGATCTGCACGATGGGTTAGGTGGATTATTATCAGGCGTCAAATTCTCCTTAAGTAATATGAAAGACAATTTAATTATAACCCCCGACAATATGGCTGTCTTTGAACGGTCATTAGATTTGCTTGACACGTCGATCAAAGAACTGCGACGGGTAGCACACAATATGATGCCTGAAATGCTGACGAAATTCGGGTTGGATGAGGCATTGAAAGAATATTGCAATACGGTTAATGCAACAAAACTGCTTGCGGTAAAGTATCAATCTATTGGAATGGATAGCCGTATAGAAAAGTCATCAGAAATAATTGTTTACCGCATTATTCAGGAATTGCTGAATAACATAATGAAACATGCAGCAGCAACAGAAGCAATGGTGCAGTTGATTAAAGAGGATAGCCGTTTTAGTATTATTGTAGAAGATAATGGAAAAGGGTTTGATATAGCGTTGCTAAAAACTAATAAAGGGGCGGGACTTACAAGTATCCGGTCAAGGGTAAATTATTTGAAAGGCCAGTTAGACATTCATTCAGAACAAGGTAAGGGGACATTGGTGAATATTGAATTTAGTATATAATGATGACCTGTCTTTTATGACTTATGATTATTCTGGTGATGATTTCAGCTTTCATCATGCCAGGCAGAATTAAGAAATTAATAACCGGCTGAAATTTTAATGGATGCTTTTTCACATACCTCAACCGAAACAGTGAGTCAGATTAAATCCTGCGGAATCACCCGAAACTGGTATTTTAAACAGTTTGTTTGATTTTGTGAGTCAGAACAACAACCTTTATGT